>CASBQE010000217.1 GCA_949127665.1 Synechococcales cyanobacterium PMM_0083 | reverse complement strand
GAAAATTTCTGGATAATGTCGCAGTTTGGTGGATGAACTCAAGTCTTTTGTGTCGATGTTGCTGAATAGGCAGAAATCCTGCTGCAAGTTGCAGCGATCGCTAGCCGCTTTACCTATCTAGTTCTTGATGATGTGGTTTTGGGTCTGGAGATGGGCGATCGCTTGCTCTAATCAATAAGCCATAAAATGGAGGAGCTAACGCTCCGGAGAACCCCATGATTGCCAGCCCTGATTTTGCTCATCTAACTCCTGATGAATATTTCAAACACGAAGCGCAGAGCATTGAAAAACATGAATATTGAGATGGCGACGTGTATGCGATGGCGGGAGCCATGGATGAACGCGTGACGATCGCAAGTAACCTTTTTGCTGAACTGCGGCAATTTCTGCGGGGTTCCGGGTGTTGAGTGTACATCAGCGATATGAAAGCGCGGGTTGAGTCGATCAATCGCTTTTTTTATCCCGATGTGATGGTCACTTGCGACCCACGCGATCAAGAGACAGTCGCTTACAAACGATTTCCTAAACTAATTGTGGAAGTGCTATCTGAATCGACAGAAGCCTACGATTCTCCTGCGGAGACACCATACGAACGCGGCGATAAATTTGCTGATTATCGCCAGCTAGAAAGCTTGCAAGAATATGTGTTGGTGAGTGCCAAACGGCAACGGGTGGAATGCTTTCGTCGAGCAGAAAAGGGACTGTGGGTTTTGCAGGGATATGGTGAAGTGGCAAGCGATCGCACTTTTACACTAGAAAGCATTGGGTTTACTGGCGAACTTGCCACGCTTTACGAAGATGCGATCGCCTGATTGCTGCCCTCAACGAGTCGCAACCTCCAAACTAACATTCTCAACAAAACGGTCTTCAACTGAAATAGGACAAGCTATAGATTTCTCTCCAGACCAGTCGGTAAAGGTGTTCTCATCCTTGTAGTGTCGAGGTGTTTGTAGCATTGTTTGCCATGCTTTGTCAGCATCCATCAAATTAAACCGCTCTGGATAATGAGTTTGCAGCAGCGCTTGAACCGTTGGATAGTGATCTGAGCTTAAACCTGGAAAAATATGATGCTCTGTGTGATAAGAAAAGTTGAAATGAAGTAAGTCGAATAGCTTGGGCACTCGAATTGATAAACTATTCACCAACACATCATTCAGACCCGTCATGCGACACGCCATATGGTTCGTGTAGATGTAAAACATTACGCCAGCGTAGCCAATCCAAATGGGCAAGAAATAGCTCAGAAGTAGCTTCACAGGCTGAAATTCTAGATAAGCTAGCAGACTCAAGTGAAGTCCTAGAATCGCCAAAAACTCCAGCGCGATCGCCCGCCGCTCTTTGTTGCTGACCTGAAAGGCAAATACAGGATACTTAGTTTCGCCATCATTAAACAGCAATACTGAAGTGAGATTCCGAAACACATGGACTCCCCAAGCGTGAGCCATGCCAATCGTTAATAGGATAGGATTTACCTCAGCCGAAGGAACAAACGCATTCTGAATCCATTTTCCCCAAGTGTTGGGTTGAGAATGCAGATAGTTGCGATCAGGGTCTTGCAAAGAATTAGTCTTGCCGTGATGTTCGCGGTTATGCACTGCTTTCCACAAAGTTGGCGGCATCCACAGCAGGGTTAGACCCAACAAACTGATGACGCGCCTCACCCACGGATTGCTAATTGCGCGGCTGTGCATGACATCGTGAGTGCTAAACAGAAGCACAATCACGCTGTTTCCCATCGCCAATGCCAATGGCAAATAGAGCCAGAGAAAATACCACTGCCAGAGATCGAGATTGGCAGCGATCGCCCAACCTGCAAATAAAATTGCTAAATTAATCAGCAAAATCCAGACTTTATCTGGATTCGGTAAAAATGCTTCTGCGGGAAGTAAGGGACGCAGTTTTTTTGCGTAGTCTGCCTGGGTCATCCAGGTTTCTTGGTCAGTGGAACTCATAAATCTCTGTAAGTTTCTTTGGAGAGTAATTGCATTGTTTTTGAGAAATCTTTGAGTAGTCTTTGATTAGTTCAAAGGTCACTTTCGTTGAAAGCTTTCTTACCTTTAGTGAAAACTAAAGTTATATCAACCATAGCTTTGCCATAGACCAATCTCGCCCTCACATAGAGAGATATTTGGTGCAAAAAGTCTGAATAAATATATCCTGACCCCGTTCGGCTGAGTGCACTTCGATTGAGCGATCGCCGAACGTATGTTGTCGAATCCTAAAGCCTGACATCTAGCACCTGAAACCTGTCTCAACCAATGTGTACTGTATGGCTTCAGGTGCCGCTATATTTACGCAGTCAAGATTTACGCAGTCAAGCCATTGCCCTTTTTCAGCAGTTCCTTCAAAAACCAGCGGTGCTTTTGATGAACTTGCACTAATCGGGTATATAGATCCGCTGTGCCGATGTCGCCAGCATCCGCCGATGTATTTGCATCATCATGCATCTCGGCAATAATTTGCTCGTGAGTGGCGATCGCCTCTTCAATCATTTCGCGCACCGACATCTCAGCAGTAGAACCTTGAATCGAAGCGGTCGGCAAATAATCAGCCGGATTTGCCACAGGCTTACCATCAAGCATCAAGCTGCGTTCTGCTAACTCATCAACCATGGCAAAGATCTCGCTGCCCTGCTCTTCAAATAGCAAGTGCAAATCGCGGAAGAGTGGACCAAAGGTGAGCCAGTGATATTTCTTGTAGTTGAGGTAGGCAACCAGCGCATTCGCCTGATTGCGATTGAGCGCTTTGACTAAGGCTGTTTGTGAAGCTTGCAGAGTGGTCGTCATAATATCCCCTTCAAAAATATCGTGATCCTCGACAGCTTATAAATATGGAAGCTGCACCGAACTTCCTAAATCATACTCGCTATGAGTACGTTTTACAAGCTGACTGTCAGGATAGGTGCGAAATTGGGAGTTGCTGAATATAGGGATAAATTAGACAGGAACGGGTACATCTTCAAATTTCAGCTAGTGAAGTAACAAGCGAATCGAGTGCTTCAGCATTGTCACGGTCTTAGACGATTTCCGAGAAAGAGCTTACCGCTTAGAAAAGGGAGTAGGGTCTTCTTAGTAGCAAGCGTAAGCGGGAGCAAAAGCAGTGGCGCTATCTAGCCCTGAGGGTCAGCAGTTGAGAGAGTGTTTGTAAAAAAACATTGCGAAAGTATTTACAAAATCTAGTTAAAAAGTGTACTAAAAAGTCAGAGTTGAGTGAGGTTAAGAGATGGGATCACTTAAAACTTACAGCAGTGATTTGACCGATGCCGAACGGCAAAGAATTGAGCCTTTGTTGCCCACAGAAAAACCCGTAGGACGATTGCGGGAAGTGGATTTACGGGAGGTGTTAGATGCCATTTTTTACTGGGTTGAAAATGGGGTGAAATGGCGCAACCTACCGGCTGATTGTCCAGCGTGGCAAACGGTGTATGGCTACTTTCGCTTGTGGGTGCGTTTGGGGGTATGGGAATCGATGTTTTAGGTTGATTGAGCGGTTCCCTTGCAGCTATTAAAAATGTTTGAGCATGAATAGAGCGATCGCCCTATCGTAAAAAAAAGATTAATTGTTAAGATATGTGAACAAGCTATGGCTG
>CASBQE010000216.1 GCA_949127665.1 Synechococcales cyanobacterium PMM_0083 | reverse complement strand
TCTATCGTCGCATTCATTTTTAAGGGTGGCTAATGCTCTGACGATCGCGCTCTTTGCTTTCCCCGCGATCGCATTCCTCTTCCCAATCGCGATCGCACTTTTAACTAAAACCGCGATCGTATTCAGCAGTCATAGAGCGATCGCGCCTTTCTGTTTCAGGCATCGCACCTTCCTGAATCTGCGTTTATGGAGGAATCAGCAGCCTTGCGGTGATCTACTTTCATAAAAAATGAGATCGCGCTGCTTTTATTACCAGAGCCTGGAAGCCTTTACTATGGAATCATGCCGAGGGGAAAGAAGGGAGTCACAAACCATATGAACAACAACGATAAACAAATTTACAATTACACTGTTCTTCTGGAAAAAGAATCCGATGGCGGTTATCACGCGTTTTGTCCGAGCCTCAAAGGATGCCATTCTCAAGGAGATTCGTTTGAAGAAGCGATCGAGAATATTACAGAAGCGATTGAATTATATCTTGAAAGCTTAAGGGCTGATAATCAGTTAATTCCTAAAGAAGATTTAATTGTGAAGCCATTAAGTATCTTGGCATGAGTAATTTTCCCAGCGTCGAAGCTAGAGAATTATCAAAGTCATCGAAAAGTTAGGTTTTTATCTTGACCGTCAAAAGGGAAGCCATGCTGTTTACAAAGATAGTCGTGGACAGAGAGTCATTTGCCGCTTCATTCAGGAAAAGACCTAGAACAGGGAACTCTAATGGGCATGATTCAGGATATTGGGATTGACAAGGAAACTTTCTTTGAGTTGTTGGGAAAATAAATAAATAGATGAGGCGTAGCTTTGTCGTTTTGTGTCGGCACTCCACAATCAGCGCTCACCCCACCGCGATCGCACTTTCACCTACAACCGCGATCGCCCATTAGTTGCTCTCTGCGATCGCACAATCAGATCGGCGATCGCGCCCCTTTGCAGACAACCCGCAGAGAGTCTCTCAAGCTGGAATACCCTTTAACTGATGCGGAAGTTAAAGGCTAGGTCTAGTAGTCGGCAAGAAGGTGGTTAAAGGAATTTGACTTTCGATTATCACGCCCTAGAATGCTGCTCCTGGATGCACTTCTGCCGAAACCTTCTTCGACAAGTTGCCGCCCGTCATTCCGCCGCCAAACGTTTTAATGCTTCGGTTGGCTTCACGGAAGATGGAGCTAAATCCATTTTCGCATTGAGCTTTGAGAGTTCCTGTATGCCATGTATCTAGCCCAACCAGTGATCCATTAGGAAGTTCAACTCGATCGGGAAAACGATCAAAAATCGATTTCAAAGGATGAAGTGGCTGACCAGTTTTCACGATGTTATAAATCGAATCACGCGACATATTTGCCGTAATGGCAGAATGCCGTACGCCTTTATCGCTATCTCCTTTCAGCATGGCATTGTCTCCATAGATTTTGAAGGGCAACTCCCCACCCGCAACGGTTGTTACTTTCAGACCTTTAGCACAGTAGTGATCATGCAAAATGTTTGTGCTAGCTTGCAGAACAGAACTGTTCATAAACTCCATATAGTCTTTGTAGGTTACTTGTGTTGCAGCTTTTTCATAATCTTGATCTGCTGTGGGGTTGTTTGCATCTGTCATATCCATAAACTTGACTTGATCGGTAGGAATGTAAGCGTGTCTCAGGGTATAGAGCTTATCCCGGTCAGTCCACACTTTTAGCCCTTTCTTACCGGTTTCTAAGGCAACTCCTTCTTGCACCATCCGATCCAGATATCCTTGTACTGACTGCCCATCGTGAGCGATTCCGGCTGTTAGGGCAATAACCATCCCTTGTTTAACCGTGATTTCTTTCGTTTTCTGAGTGATTAAGGTTTGCTGTTGCCAGCCAACAGTAAATTTATGTTCATCTGTGCCCGGTTTTACAGAATTAGGAATTTTTAGACCTAAGGCTTCAAAGCGATCTTTTGTTGTCGCACCTTGTATGTTCTCAACGCTTTGGATATCTTTACCACGTCGAGTACCCACTTTACTCTTGTCGTAGCGATCGGAGTCAAGTCCAATTCCAGGTTGATTTTCCGCAATCTTCACCATTTTCCGTAGGCTGGAGTCTTTCATGTAATCCACAGCCGTTGTCGTTTTTGCCACCCACTGAACGTACCATTTCATGATCTCGTCTTTGTTAATCAAGTGTCCAGCAGCGTAAGAGTCTTGCAAATAGTGATCCCCAAAACCGTTCTTTAAGAGTGCCTGATTGCGAAGCTCAGCAGCTTCTTCCCGTTTCTCTTGTGCTTCTTCTTCTTCTTCTGTCATGGCGTAATCGTCGATGTTGTTATTGAGCAGAGCTTGGCTCTCAAGGTCATCAGCCTCCTCATTCGCATCCCACGATTGCTTTGCTAGAAGAGCGGCAGCTTGATGATAATTTGCCCAGCTATCCCAGCTAAATGGCGCAAAGTGGCAGGCATTGCGGGCTAGCCCTGCTTCGTATCCTGATTCGTCCTTCACGGTGTTCTGGTCATCTTTGACAGTGGTTTTGCCACCAAACATCAGTCTCAACTCGCCCGTGAGGTCTCCTCTGCCTGTGTTTCCGGAGGCTCCTTCAAAACCTTCGCCTAATTTATCTTGGGTGAAAAACTTCTTCACTGCGTTTTTGCCACTGATTTCATCGTAGAGGCGCAAGAACTTGATCAGGCTTTCCTGACGAATTCCTTGAATAAGTGGTTTTAGCTTATCGGGATGAATTTGCATTAACTGTTCAGGGTTGCCAACAAAATCTGCCAGGGTGTTCATTTCTCCATAAGTAACGACGGTTCCAATGCCCGTTTCCGTATGGGGAATGGTGACTAACCGAACTTGCCACTGAGGACTATCTTTCTCCTCTTGTTTGGCTGTGGCTAGCAATTGTTGCCGCTCAGTTTCCCGCCGTTGCTTGGTTGCGCTCCTAATAACAATGCCGTATTTGTCGTCTATTTCTTCACCAATTGCTTGCGATCGCACCTTCACTCGGCTTTCGTAATCCAGCTTTGCAAGTGCTTTCTCTGCATCTAAAGTCGCTTCTTGGGGAGGATGTTCGCGAAAGATTCTTAAACGATTAATTTCTTGCCCCAAAACGTGCAAAACATCGTCTACTTTTACGGTTTTGTTTTGTGCCTTAACCGTGACAGGTTCATTTGCGCCTGACTCAACTTTCACACCGGTCTTCTTTGCTTTCATGGTATCTCTGCCAGCCGCAATGATCTGTAAATCGTTGACATCAATATCGCCCAGCATTTTGTGTTCCCAAGAAGCGTGGCGTTGAATTACGGTGGCTTGAGCCGCAGATGCCTCTAAAGCGATGGGGCGATCGCTGGTTTGGCGTTGAATAGCCGCGATGTTTAGGATAGGTTTTTTTTGCACCTCGTCTTCATCTTCATGGCGCTGAATGGCTTTAGATTGGTTGGGGAGAGACATTCGCATCACCTGCTGGGCAACCTGATCGGCTTCCTGTTCATAGGAATCTCCGGGTGCCCCAACCGTCAGCTTTGCCTGAATTAGTTTAGTTCCACCCGCACAGTTTGAACAGGGGCAAGCTGCCCTGTGCGCCCCATCAGGTTTACGTTGAATGACCGGAACACAGGAGGCACAAGCACAACCAGCACTACAGGCGCTAGTGTTTTCTTGGCGCTGCAAGTCATTTCCGCCTGTCTGCTGAATCGTATGGGTTAATTCATGTGCCAGTAGCTCCTTGCCGCTGTTTGAGCTAGGAGTATACTTGCCCGAATTGAAGTAGATATGATTGCCATTGGTAAACGCTTGGGCGCGCAATTCCTGGTTCATTTGCACTGCCTGACGGTTGGTATGTACGCGCACGTTGGCAAAGCTATGCTGAAATCGCGGCTCCATAAAAGAACGCACTTCTGCATCTAGGGGCTGTCCGCTACTCTGATTTTCTTTAATCTGACTTTCTAGAGTATTGCTGGCTTCAAAACTGCCGCTATTGTCTGCCTGTCGATGGATAATATTATCTTCATTATGTTCTTCATGCCGTTGCAGCGTTGAAACGTCAGGCTGCCTCTGAAGTTCGTCGTCTTCTTGATGGCGCTGAACTGTAGAAGGTAAGGGAAGTTTTGCGATGGAAGGTGTTGCAAGCTTGGCAAAACTGTGTCCTAGCCGAGTTGCGTTTTCTAGTTGAGTTTGCAAATCAGGCACTTCCGCTTGGGGCGTGGCTTCAGTTTGAGGTGGGGCAAAGGGGCGCGATCGCACCTGACTTTGCACTGGGACTGAGTGCTGAGGCTTTTTTTGAGAGTGCGATCGCGTAAGCGCTGACTTGTCAGTTCCCGTACCCATAATTTCCCCTACCTGTTAAGTTTGATCATCAATAACGTAGTTTTCCGGATGCCTGATGTGCGTACAACTCAAATCCAGCCCTTTACTTCAGCATCGGTGAGTGGTTTTTCAAGCTTAATGTATTCGCTGCGGGTTGCCTGCAAAATGTGTTCCATCTTTACAGAGTGCCCTGCGGCGGCGGCTAAAAATGCAGCGTTGAGGGCAATGTTGCGAATATTGCCCCCTGCGACGCTGAGCTTTGCCAGCTTTGCCACATCGATCCCTTCCGTGGGGGTTTGAGCCGGAAACACTCGCCGCCAAATTTCGGCGCGTTGGGTGGCATCGGGAAAAGGGAACTGAACAATAAAGCGAATGCGGCGCAGAAATGCCTGGTCGATCGCGTTTTTCAGGTTGGTCGTCAAAATTGCCAAGCCGCGATAGGCTTCCATTCGTTGCAGCAGATAGCTGACTTCCATGTTGGCATAGCGATCGTGGGAATCTTTCACCTCCGATCGCTTGCCAAACAAAGCATCCGCTTCATCAAACAGCAAAATCACGCCGCCCACTTCCGCCGCATCAAACACGCGCCCCAAATTCTTTTCCGTTTCGCCAATATATTTGCTCACCACCGCGCTCAGGTCAATTCGGTATAGGTCTAGCTGAATTTCTGCCGCCAACACCTCCGCCGCCAAGGTTTTGCCCGTGCCGCTTGCCCCCGCAAACAGAGCGCTAATCCCCAATCCCCGCTTACTTTTGCCGCCAAAGCCCCACTGTTCATAAACCTGGGTGCGCTGTTTTAGCTGAATGGCAACATCGCGCAGCACTTGCCGTTCTTGCTCTGGCAACACCAGATCCTGCCACTCGGCGCTAGATTCCATCCGCTGCGCTAGTTCATCTAACCGAGGACGCGCCTGCACTCGGCAAATATTCCACAGTTGGGCAGCGATCGGCTGACTAGATACCAACTGACTTTTTAGCTTAAGACTGGCAGTGCGGACGGCGGTTGGGGTGAAGTTGAAGTGAGAAACTAAGCCCTCAATCTGACCGTTGAGCGTTGGCGCGATTCCCGTAGGGAGTCCTGCGGAAAGCTTCGCGAACGTTTCACGAATCGCGCTCAGGGCAGTTTCCCAAAGGAGGCGCTGTTCATCGGAAGTGGGGCTGGCAACCTCAAACGTGAGAATGGGGCGGTGCTTTTGGCGGCAGCGAGTGCGGCTGAGCAAAATGACGGGAATGTCAATGCTGTCAATCCACTGCGCGATCGCCCCTTGCTGCTTGTCATCCTGCGATCGCTCTTCCCACTCCAACAACAATGCCGCGCTATTTAGCCGATGTTCTCGCTCCCATAGACGCTTGACCAGGGTGAGACTGCTGAGATCGGTCGGCAGCAATTCCACGGCGATCGCGTGGGGCACCCAGTTGAGTTGGGCGCAGGTTGCTTGGGCGATCGCCTGTTGGCTTGCCAAATCGGCACCACACAATTGCAGTAGGGGCAACAGGGCAGATTCTGGCGCTGCAATTTCACAGGATTGCACCATCTGTTTAACCAGGTGCAAATGGGAAGGCACCAGCGACGTTTGCTGCAAGGGCGGAATAGCCATGCCGACTAGATGCTCATTTAAGTGATAATTGCCGATCAAATAATGCAGAATTTGTTCATCAATTCGCAGGGGGCTATCGGTCAGGGCATTGCCGACCCCAATGTCAATTAGTTGCCAGTGACGCAGGGGTGCATTCGGGGCGATCGCGCTCCAATCTGAGTCGGGCAATATTGCCAACGCTAAGTTAAACGTGGGATAGGGGCGCTGAGGATGACCTTGGGCTGCGGCACACAGGGGCGCAAAGTTTGCTTCCAGTTCCATTCCGGCGCACAGCAGCAGCAGATCGCGCTCGAAAGAGGAAAGGTGGAAGGTGTGGCAGAGGGTGGTGAGTGAGTGTGGGAGTTGGGTGTCGGGTGTCGGGTGTCGGGCTTCGACGTGAGCGCTCAGCCGAACGGTGTCGGGTGTGGTGTGGAGTTGCAGGAGTTGGCGAATATGGGCGATCGCTTCTATCAGATGATCGGCAGGACTCGGCTCTAGCTCTGAGTGAAACAGCGTCATACTTTCTTTACTTGAGCAAAATACCGTTTCGTTGATTTTTTTAGCACCTGGAAGTAGACCGTAAATAGAGTGATTGATGTCAATAAGTAAATCACTGCGTAGGGAATGTCGAAAAGCAGCAAGATAATCGATGGAATGATGGTGGTCGCCAAGGAAAAAATTGCTACAAAAGCGATAAATGTAATTCGATAGCTGTCAATTAATTTGCTTTCTTTTTCAAGGTTGAGATTGAAAACTCTAGAGTTATTCATCTCGTTTAATTCTCGCCGAATCTCTTCTTCGTAGCCTTGAAGATTGTCGGCAAAAAAGATAATAAAAGACTGTTTGATTAAGTTCCAAAAACCAATGGTTGCAATAACAAGCAAGAGGCTCAAAAATCCAATAAAGAGCAAACCGCTGTAATTGATCTTGGGATTTGCCAAGACGATAATATCAACAACAGGCTTCCAGAGGGCGATCGTTGCCCCAATCACGCCCATCAATTTAAAGTCTTCAAAGGCGCTTTTAATATATTCCTCAGCTTGCTGATTGAGCCGAACATACTCTTTGTAGAGGTAGTCTAGCCTTTGATTAGAATCCATAGTTTTATTCTCAACCAACGGTAGTGCTGAAACTATTGATTGACGCGATCGACTAGATTTTGCAAATACTGTTGAGCTTCTTTAGGCGGCAACAAAACGACTTCTTGTGGAGACAAAATCTCATATTGTCCACCCCGAAACCCATGTCCAATAATCAAGCCCAATTGAACGGCACGATTACCTAATTCGTTTAACTGGTTGAAACCAATGTTTTCCAGTTCTTGGTTAAGGCGTTGTTTTTGAAGTTCATCATCGGTGTTCATAAAAAATTGAGGATAGGGAATCAAGGGAATCAGCCAGGATGGTGAGCGTCTAGTCAATCAATACTTTTGGGCTGGAGTACCAGTTAAAGGTCGGGCTATTGGGGTCGAGATCGATGCTGAGCAGGCTTTCTGCGCCGTCAACTTGCAGTCGCAGGAGGTAAGCACCAGATTTGACTGCTTGAATGGGAATGGCGATCGCGTGGGTATCGGCGGTGCGGGCAGCGGCTTCAAACTGGTAGCCCGTAGGTTGAGCGATCGACCACTCATTCATCACCAGCACAACCCGCTGTTTCATGCCAACCATCATATCGGTTTGAATGGTGAGAATGGCTGATCGAAGCTCATCGCCCTGTCCTTGAAGGTTGGTCAGATCAGCCTGGTGTATGGTCGGACGCAACACAATCGGGATGGCGTTTGATTCCAGCGCACACAGTCGTTCAGGTTGCGATGGGGTGCGCTGACGGTGAATTACCTGCAAACCCTGAACTCCCGCCCGCAGGCTGTCGATCGCAAAAGCGGTGAGCGGCACAATGATTTGACTGTCGCCAACGCTAGAAGGAACTGCTTCAAATCCGCCTAGGCGCACATGAGTGATGGCGTTTTGCAGTTGTTTACCGATGATGTGCAGAGTAGTGGTTGCCACAATCGGTTCCAGGTTGCCCAGTTCAGATGCCACCTGCTCGACTATAGGCTGAGCCGGAAACGGAAAAATGCCGCCAAAGCCGCGATCGCGTACAGGCATTGCTTTTTTCAAGGAGTCTTCTCCTTCAATCGTCACCATCGTCACTTTGTAGGTCACAGACAGTCGGTAGGGCGCTTGAAAAAAGGTAGACCACACTTTCGACAGGTCATCGAGGCTGAGGTCAACTGGAGTAATCGTGACCTGCTGCACTTGATCCGCTAAGGTTGAGTCTGCCAAAAAGCGGAAACTGGAGTCGGCGATCGTGGCTTGAATCACGTCGGGCAATAGGACAGGGCGATCGCTAAAGGTGCGAATGACGCTGCCAAGCAATCGCTGCGGCTCCAGCTCAGTTTCATTGCCATAAAAGCTAATCATGTAGTGCAAATCAAGCACTGCCTGCCGCCTAACGGGGCTGCCCTTTGTGCGATTCGACAGCGTATCCGTATTTTTCAATGCGGCATTGCGGGAAACCTGGTATAGAAATAGATTAATTCCCGTTTCGGGCGTGCCATTGCCAATCTGTCCGGGTGGCAAAGTCGTCACCCGCAGCCCATCCACATCTTCCTGCACCGCCGCTTGCAATATTCTTTGCAGCGTTGCTGTGACGGTGGCAACTGCCAAATAATTACTCACGATAATTACTCAAATTACTCATAGAGCGCTGCACTCATGTCATCATCGCCTCAATTTATCTCACAACCTTCTTCGCTGTCAGTTTTACAATCCGATTTTTAATTTGAGGATGAAGATCTTGGGGCGATCGCCTGGATTCATATAAAAGAATCCTAAGTATATAAAATCATTAGTCAGGCTTGAAATTGAATTACATAAGCCACCAAGACACCTGAACCTCAAGCAGTTTTGGGCTTTGTGCCTTACTGCCTTTGTGGTTGAGACCACACCCTTTGTCCGGTGAGTTGTATTAAGCAAGGTGAATAAACTTTAACTTTTTTAAATCTATTTGCTCACAGAGAATAGCCGTCTACAAATCGATAAATATTATGAATAATATGGCAACTTCCCATAGACATAGTTCACAATCAGAATGATTAGGTGGCACAATTCTAAAGACGAGTTTTGGAGCTTGGTTTTTAATTCAGTACTTTCTCGGTATCTCTCAGATTTTTAAGCGGATATTGCTTTATTGATTGAGTACTTTATTGGCGATCGCACACTCTGATTTCTGAATTTGCTCTAAATTTCCATTGGTTCGGTTCATCTTTACCCAGTCTTAACAGGCTTCTGCGTTTTTCACTCACAGTTGCTTGCAGCCTTGGTAGTTTTACTGATGCTGCTCGTTCATTCGCATCCACCATTGTTTTGCAACAACCATTTGCAATACAACTATAGTTTTTCAATCTCTACCCGAAGCGAGGATTGTTACTCATGGCGTTAGACTATTTTGCTCCTGGTGTCTATGTTGAAGAGGTAGACCGAGGAAGTCGCCCGATTGAAGGCGTAAGCCTGAGCGTTGCCGGATTTGTTGGCTTTACCGAAGATGTGCGGGGCGATGCAGAGTTGTTCAAGCCCATGCTAGTCACCAATTGGAGCCAATACTTGGAGCTTTTCTCCAAGCCCGGTTCCGATGGCTACACCGACTTCGATGCCTATCTTCCCTTTGCGGTTCAAGGCTGGTTCTTAAATGGCGGTGGACGCTGCTGGGTCGTCAGCATTGGCACCAAGCTGCCCGGTTCAGAACTGCCTCCTCCTGAAGAAACTGGTAGCAAGCTATTCACATCAGGGGGCAAACCCTCGTTGATGTTTAATTTGAAGTTGCCTGAAGCGGCTGCGGCTCCCGCGTTGCCATCCAGCAATGGGGCTGGGCGTATCACTATCAGCATTTTGGAAAGCGAGCCAAAACCGCTGGATGACGATGCAGATGAAGATGCTACTCCACCGCTCAACACCGGTGAGTTCTTCTCGGTGGTGGTTCGTAGTGGCAACGAGATTCTGGAGCGCTACGATAATCTGAGCATGAATCCGCAGGTGGAAACCGCCGTGGCAGATTACGCACTTACGGCGCTTGAAGCGTCGGAATTTGTGACGATCGCCAACATTTCTCAAAGTGGGCAAGCGCTTTCTCGTCGTCCTGCCAACGGCTCTTACGAAGTAGCACCGCCTCCCTACATTTCCCCCTTGGCAAATCTGGCGCGAGATGTGCAAGGTGCGCGCAGTGACAAAACCGGAATGCAAGGCATCTTTGAAGTAGACGAAGTTGCGATGATCGCCTGCCCTGATTTGATGCGGGTCTATCAAGAGGGCTTGATGGATCTTGATCAGATTCACGGCGTGATGGAAATGATGGTCAGCCTGTGCGAAAACTCCTTCCCCGGACCCGCTTACCGGATGGCAGTGCTGGATGCGCCCCCCGTCAAACCGGGCAAAAATGAAAACCGCGCCGTGCCACCCGACCAGCAAAAACCCCAGGATGTATTTAACTGGCTGCGTGAATTCAATCGGCGATCGATGTTTGGCGCACTGTATTATCCCTGGATTAAGGTTGCCAATCCCCGCAATGGCGGCAGACCGATTCTGGTTCCTCCCAGTGGTCACATGATGGGGCTGTGGTGCCGCACCGATGAAACCCGTGGCATCTTCAAAGCGCCAGCAAACGATACTCCTCGCGGTGTAATCGGCTTGGCATATGAAACCAACATGCGTGAGCAAGAAATGCTGAACCCCGTTGGGATTAATTGCATCCGCAACTTTGCCAGCTACAACCGAGGCTTTAAGGTCTGGGGCGCTCGTACTTTGGTGGAACCCGATAACGTGCAATGGCGCTACATCAGCGTTCGCCGCTTGATTAGCTACGTTGAAAAATCGATCGAAATCGGCACTCAGTGGGTGGTGTTTGAACCCAACGATCAAGATCTCTGGGCGCGGGTTAGCCGCACGGTCAGCAACTTTTTAGAACGGCTCTGGCGCGAAGGTGCGCTGTTTGGTGGCTCAGCGGCAGAAGCATTTTATGTGAAATGCGATGCTGAACTGAACACCAACGAAACCATGATGCTGGGTCGCCTTTACGTTGAAGTCGGCATTTGTCCCGTCCGTCCGGCGGAATTTGTCATCTTCCGCATTAGCCAGTGGGCACCAAACCAATAGTCAAATGAGCGATCGCGCTAGGGGTGAGCCATAATGCTTGCCCCTAACGTCGACGATAGAGCGATCGCCCATCACCACACCTAACCAATCAAATTTTTGCAGCTTAGAGGAAGCTTAATCGTATGGCTGGAGAACTAAAACCGATCTCGGCGAGTAATTTTTACTTTGAAATTGATGGCATGACTGATATGCAATTTAGCAAGATCAGCGGAGTCAAATTTGAGGCAAAAGTCAAAGGACAAGACAAACCGCTGATGTCTACTAAAGGCGGAAAATCCATTCGCCAAATTAACTCGGCAGGTTTTGAAGGACTTTTTACCATTGATGTTTCTACTCTAATGAGTGGAGACGATGACAGCACCAGCAAAAAAATGTATGCCTGGTTTAAAAAGTGCCTTCCCGGTGCTGAAAAAGGCGAGGGAAAATGGGGAGAAAGCAAAAAAACTGGCTCCGTTGTGGCTTACGACACCGATGGCAAAGAAGTCATGCGCTGGAACCTCAAGGAAGCGTGGCCCTCCAGCTACAAAATTGGCGATTTAGACGTGAACGGCAATGACTACATTGAGGAAACCTACACCCTCACCTGCGAAAACCTGAACCGTGAAACGTAAACAGCCAGCGCAATCAATCGTACTTTGTAGAAACTAGGGAGTTAATCAATGCCAGAATTTATTTCAAACGCCAAGTTTTACTTTGAAACCGATGGGTTAACCGATTTACTGGTGCAAAAGATCAGCGGAATGCAGATGAAAATGACCGTTGCCGGAGGAGATGCTCCGATTGGCGTGACCAAGGATGGAAAAACCCAAACCCAGGCAACCATCGGCGGCGTAGAATGCTCTGAAATCACCCTTGAATGTGTGGCGACAGCAGATTCAAAAAAACTACTGGATTGGTACAATAAATGCCACGCCGAGGCGCTTTCGGGCGGCAAGACAGAAGGTCGGGCAAGCCGCAAGCTGGGGAAAATTGCGATCTATGATGGAGACGGGAATGAAAAAGTTCAGTATGAATTGACTGACGTGTTTCCGACCAGCTACGCCACTGGAGACTTATCTGCTGGTGGTGGTGATTTGCTGACCGAAACTGTGACGCTGGGATTCACCTATTTTGAACGGAAAAAGTGATCGGGTGATTTGCTCACTACTGAAAATTGCGGGCGGTTGTTGCAAAGGATTTTTTCACTGTGCCAGAGCTAGAGTTTCCTGAAATTTTGACCAGTTCGCGCTTCTATCTGGAGCTTAAGCTGGATGGCAGCAAAGATTCAGTAGACGGCTATTTTATGGAATGTAGTGGCTTTCAGGTCAACCAGGAGGCGATCGAAATCTCCGAGGTCACCCCTCAACTATGGGGAAAAAGTGGCAATACCAAAGGGCGCGTTATTCGCACAAAAATTCCGGGCAATGCAACCTACACCAACTTAACCTTACGACGGGGGCTAACCTGTTCAACAACGTTGTGGAATTGGGTGCAGTCGGTGCAAAACAGCGGATGGGCGACCCAACGGCGTAACGGGGCGCTTGTGCTGTATAACCAGGCGGCAGAGGAGAAATTTCGCTTTGAATTTAAGGGGGCTTGGCCGCTTTGCTACAAAATTTCAGATGTGAGTGCGTCTGGAAGTGACCATGAAATTGAAGAAATTGAAGTCGCGATCGAAGAACTGAAACGGGTGTCACCTACCGCAACCAATGCAAGTTGAGTTTGAGTTTGAGCTACCGAAGGGTTACCTGGATGCAGAAGGTAATTTGCACCGGAAGGGCGTGATGCGATTGTCGCGGGCGATCGATGAAATCGTGCCGCTGCGCGATCCGCGTGTAAAGTCAAATCCTGCCTATGCCACTGTAATTATTTTGTCGCGGGTGATTGCAAAATTAGGCGCATTGGAGGAAGTCTCACCCATCGTTGTGGAGGGTCTGTTTGCCTGCGATCTCAGCTATCTGCAAAAGTTTTATCGCCAAATTAATGAGTTGGAAGTACCTTGACCGATTTATGGAGGGATGAAAAGTTGATGACAGCGACAGAATTTAACTTTACGCTTCCCAAGGGATTGGTTGACGCAGATGGCTCGGTGCATCGTCATGGCACCATGCGGCTTGCTACCGCAAAAGACGAAATTGCAGTGCAGAAGGATCGGCGCGCTCAAGAAAGTGAAGCCTATGGATCACTGATTATGTTTTCGCGAGTGATTACTCAGTTGGGGCATTTACCACCTGTAACTCTGGAGCTTTTAGAGAATTTGTTTACAAATGACTTGGGCTACCTGCGAGAATTCTACAATCGGATTAACCAGCAGGAAACGGCTGAAATTCCGGTGCGCTGCCCAACTTGCAGTACTTCATTTAAAGCGGAGTTGTCGCTAGCGGGGGAATTGTAGGCTACCCCTCGGAACAGCTTTATGAGGAGGTAGCCTGTATTGCGTTTGAGTTTCACTGGTCGTTAGAGGAGATTTTGGCTCTGGAACATGGCGATCGCCGTCGTTGGGTTACAGAAATTGGCAAACTTCGACAGCAAATGTCGTGATATTAAGGAACTCTATGTATCTTGATTCTGCTCAACCGATTAACCCTGAACGCCTGCCGCCCAAGCTGCTAAAACGAATTCTGCGCGATCCAGTGCTAATGGAAAAATTGAGCGATCGCGTCTATCAACTGCTGCGAGACGACCTGCAACAGCAGCGAGAACGCAACTATGGCTATGGGAGGTGATTTTAATGGCAGCGAACAGCACCGAATCTTTTGGACTCAATTACATTACTGGCAATCGCTTTTATGTGGGGCTAGAAACCTCTACTGTTTCCGCGTCGTTTACAGAATGCGCAGGGTTGGGAGTCACGGTCAACTATGAAGCGTTCCACGAAGGCGGCGTAAACGACCAGAAGCGCATCTTATTAGGGCAACCCGACTTTTCGGAAGTGACGCTGAAGCGCGGCATGACGGATGATCTCGTCTTTTGGAATTGGGCAAGCCAGGTGATGAAAACTGATTCTCAAAAGGCGATCGAGCGGCGAAATGTGAACATTGTCCTGTTCAACCAGGCTGGGGAAACGATGCAATGCTGGACGCTAATTGGAGCGGTGCCCGTGGGTTGGAAGGCTCCTGCTTTGGCGGCGGACTCCACCAATGTGGTGATCGAAGAGTTAACGCTGATCTACGAAGGCATGAAAGTGGCGAAGTCAGGCACGGCGACCGCTTCGGCTCTGAGCAGTCGTCAGAATGGCTACTTTGGTAGTGAATAATCATGTCCGATTCCGATGCACCACTGTTTCGCGATCGCCCCGATTGGGACTCACCAGTCGAGGAACCTTTAGGGCTGAAAAATCCGCTGTTACCTGCGCGATCGCTTGGACTCAATCAACGATTTTTAGTGCCTTTAGGTGCCCAATCTCTGTCAGTTTTGGATGCTGCCATTTTTCAAAGTGATCGCATCCAACGAGATATTTTGGATAGCCCATTTCACGATTCTCCATTCTTCTCAGATGCCGATCTCACGTCTATTTCTGTAGGCGCTATTTCTGTAGACACTGTTTCTGTAGACGCTGTAAGCAGCCAAGCGAAAAAAGCCCAAGACGCAATTCAATTGCAACAATCGCCAGCGACACCATTAGGCTCGACATCGCCTCAAAGCCAAGTGTTGAGAAATGGAGTGTCGCAAAGTGAGGAAATGCAAGGGCAGCGATCGCCGCTACCTGCTGAAACCCAACGATCTGATTCTGAACCAGATATTAAATTATTGCCAGATAAAACCTCTGTTCCATCGTCTGAGAATGAATCTGAAGCACTACTTCAGACTGAGCTAATAATAAATCAACCTAATGACTTAGAACTCAACAGTGAGTCTGTGCATCAGCAAAGTTCTAGCAAGCATATTCAGCTAGTTACTTCTGATGAAAACCAAGCAGGAATACTTCAAACCACACAAGTTTTTGATTCAACTATTCAGTTATCGCAAGAAGGAAGTTTCAAGCAATCTTCTGATTCTCCGATTCAGCCTCAGCAATTGTCTAGTCAGACTAACATTCTAGAACTTAACAGTTTAGAAATAGATAACGGAGCGATACAGCAACTAGATATTAGTAGTGGTAAACAATCACGTTCCTCTGACGAAATCAATTTAGAGAGTCCTCAATCTGTCATTCAGCCTTCGCGATCGCTAAACCCTAGCACTTCAGAAAGTACGTTTGGGCAATCAAATTCCTCACTTGAATTATCAGCGTCTTTAGAGACATCACTATT
>CASBQE010000215.1 GCA_949127665.1 Synechococcales cyanobacterium PMM_0083 | reverse complement strand
GGTCTCTGGTGCTGCCGTACTAATAGGCTGAGAGCGAACAGGCTCAGACGTAAGTGATTGACCTGTGAGGCTGGCAACCAAGAAATTAATGCTGGTTTCTTCTTCAACTAAGCGGATTAAATGGGTGTCTGATGAGCCTGTGACACGGTTGATGATGGAAGTTTCTTCGGAAAAGGCACTGGATTCACCAGAATTCAAAGCCGCTGCATATTGTTGGGGTTGCTGAAAGGGTTTAATAGCCGCTTGTCCTACTCCAAGGTTGGAGGAGGAAGTCAAGCAGTCTTTTTCAGTTGTTCCCGAAAAAATGGTCACATCTTCATCTACCGTTGGCGCAATCACGCTTTGGTGAAGCTGTTTGAGAATGCGGGTGCGTGCGTCTACTGATGCTTTGAAGTCGGGCTTAAGCTGCAAAACTCGGTCATAGCTGGCGATCGCCGCTTCCGATTGTCCCAGTTTTTCTAGCAGCTTGCCGCGATCGTGCCATGCCCAATAGTTGGTTGGCTGTAGCTGAATCACCTGTTGAAACGCAATCAATGCTTCATTCGGTTTTTTTGCCGTGGCTAACAATGTTGCCTGCTTAAACCAGGCAAGGTGATCATCAGGCTGGATCTCAACCACACGCCGATAAGCCGCGATCGCATGATCCCATTCCTGTAGATTTTCCATTGCCATCCCCCGCATAAACCAGGCAAGCCCATCATTGGGGTTGGCTTGAATGGCGCGATCGCAGGAAGCGATCGCTTCATCATAATGCTGCAAATGGTAGAGCGTATCCACCTGCTTTAATTGGCTCAAAAGCTGCTTGCGGCTGGCAATTGCCACCTGAAAATCGGGCTTGAGGTTAACCGCACGATCGTAGGATGCAACTGCTTCTTCAAAGCGATTCAGGGTTTGCAACATTTTGCCGCGATCGTGCCATGCCCAGTAGTTATCGGGCTTTAGCTGCACCACTTGCTCGTAAGCTTGAAGCGCTTCTGGCGATCGCTGAAGCCGTTCAAAAGCATTGCCGCGCTTATACCATGCCAGATAATCGTCTGGTTGAAGCTGGAGAACGCGCTCATAGGACTCAGCCGCTTCTTCATAGCACTCCAAATTTTCTAAAGCAATTCCTCGCTTAAACCATGCCACGTAGTCACTAGAGCTTGCCTGAATCACTCGGTCATAGGCGACAACCGCTTCGCGATATCGCTGTTGATGGAATAGTTCATCTCCCCGTTCCAACCAAACGAGGTGTCCCTCTAAAGTGACGATGGTTTGCTCTGTTAATAAGTCAGCAACAGAAGTCACTCCCATTAAACCGTTCAAATCTGCCAGGGCTTCTGCGGCAGAAGGGTAGCGATCGCGAAAATCGTAGCGCACCATCCTATCTAAAATGGCGGCAAGCTCTGGGCTAATATGAGTGCGATCGCGCCAGAGAATCTCGCTTGTTTTCAAATCTTTAGGCAATTTCTGCAAATAAGTCCCTGTCAGACATTGAATCGCCAGAATACCAACTGCGTAAATATCACTGCTAAAGCAAGGCATTCCTGCCAGTTGTTCATTCGGCATGTAGCCAGAGGAACCAATCGCCAGACTATCGGTTGAGTGCCGATTTTCACCATCAGCCCAGCCGATTTGCTTAACTGCACCAAAATCAATTAAGACCAAACAATGATCGTGCGATCGCCGAATTAAGTTAGATGGCTTAATGTCACGATGTACCACCTGCTGCTGGTGAACAAACTCTAGCACCGTTAAAACATCTTGCAACAGATGCAGCACTTCTGCCTCGGCAAACTGCGTCCGCTGGCGTAGTTCTTGATTGAAAACGACTCCTTCAATAAATTCTTGCACCAGAAAAAACTTTTGCTCTTCTTCAAAGTGAGCAAATAGCCGAGGAATCTGGCTGTGACTGCCGAGAGCATAAAGTACCTCAGCTTCTATGTCAAACAGGCGTTTTGCAGCTTGAAATGTCTCTGCATCAACCTTTTTAGGCTTTAGCTGTTTGACAACACAGGTGGGCTGTCCAGGCAAATGTAAATCGTCCGCTAAGTAGGTTTGCCCAAAACCACCTCCCCCCAAATGTTGTTTGATTTCGTAACGACTTCCAAGAATTTTGCCCAGCATAACTTGTCAATCTTCCAGAGTTTACAAGCCTACGAGCGACAGCCAAGAAATGTCCCAAGCCACTCCAGCCTATCTATAAGGATCGCAACAAAGCGGTTTCAAAGGTTCCGAGGAATTACCCAGAAACGCTCAAAATCTTCGTAGATTTGGTAGATTTGCATGAAGAAACCATAAAGCTTCCTGTTTAGGGTGAGATTGGCTCGAATAAGACAATCATGGTAACTGGAGTTTAGACTAATCGGTCAAGAAAAGTGGTCAGAATCGATGACCTGAACGCTTAATGGTCAATGTCGTATCAAATGACTTGACCCTGAATAATGTTGACAAGCTGCAAAATTTCGGCACAAAGGTATACTTTCCTGGGCAATGGCAGGGATGCGCTGTTTGACCTGATGGATGCAGTATTCGTCAGCCGGAGTCTCTCCTGGTTTACAGAACGTTCACTCTCGATCGACCATTGTGTCGCTTTGCCAAGCAACGCTTACATTGAACCTTGCCTCAGTGGGCAACCCCAGAAAAATCTGAGTGTTGGAGCGACCTGATGCCGCTCACGTGGCAGCTTTTGCACCAGTTTTAGCTTTGATTGGCACCCCTGCCCCCAAACCGCGCCGAAACTCTCCCGGTTGGACTCCGGGTCAACCTCGTTCTCGACGAATTCGCTACCCAACTGTCAAGAAACGCTTCACCCAATCCAAACGCACCACTCAAAAGTTTGCTTAATTGCCTTGATGCCTTGACTCTTTCTGCACTGCTCAATCCCGGCAGGGGGTTGGGCGATTTCCCCTGCCTTTTAGTCTAAACTTCAGGCGTAAAGCAATTTAGCGATCGGATTCAAGCACCACAGCCACACCAACGATGCAGAGGACTACCGTTGCAAATTTCATCAGTCAATGTTCCAGCAAAACCATTAATAGGGTGATCAGCGGCAAAAAAACCACGATCGCAGACAGTCCTAAAACAGCGCTTAAGCATGAAGATTTTTATAGTTGGGTGCTGTCTCCCTACTTGCAGCAGCTTAATCGAGAACTGAATTTGCTATTGAGCCAATCGGGAATGACAGCAGATCAGATTCAACGGATCGTTTGCGCTGGCGGAACGGGTTCGATTCCTACGATCGCCCAATGGCTCCAGCAAAAATTTCCCCAGGTGCAGGTGGTGCAAGATGTATGCAATTCAGAGGATGATTCTAGACGTGATCGCGTTGCTCAAGGACTCGCTTTGCTGCCGCGCTTTCCCCAAATATTAGATAGTCTTCGGCATCAATACAGCGATTATTTTCTGCTGCGAGAATTACTAAAAGCGCCAATTCAAACCAACGAATCACTTTCAGCAAGCCAAATTTTACAGCGCTTAGAACAGCAAGGCGTGAATGTTGCCGTCTGCAAATCTACACTAGTCAGCTTTTTAGATGGGCAGTTGCCAACCGGATTAGTGCCCTCAAAAGCGACTGCGCTGCTAATCACATCCAGGCAAACCGCAGATTATCAAGCCTTAACAGCGGCTTCACTGTTTTCTCGGCAAGATCACCACTAT
>CASBQE010000214.1 GCA_949127665.1 Synechococcales cyanobacterium PMM_0083 | reverse complement strand
GGATACTTGTAGGAACACCAAGAAAACAAAAAAGCTTTATCCTATTCAGCAATCAAAACCGCCGTCATGACTGCTGGTAGATAGTTCATGGTGACACTGCCCTGTTCAGCCGCGAAAACAACCTTTTTGGAGGGTGTGAGCAACTCTAAAAACTCTGGAGTTCCTCTTTTTTCTAGCTCAAAGGGAAAATTTGTATTTTCTCGCTCCACTGCCGCCAAAAGCTTCGTGCGAACCAGAGCAACTTGACCGGGCATTTTCGCTTCAATTTCGGCAATTCGGTCAGCCATTTGCTGAGACAACCCACCATCAGACATCACATAGCCAGAGCGCTGAAACTTTTCAGTGAAGTCAGAAATTGCCGCTAGTCGATCCAGTGCAAAGGGTTCAGTGACCGCGATCGCTGTGTGCCATTCCCGCAGAAGCAGGGCTGACAGGGTTTCTCTGAACGCAATCGCGGATTGAGTTTTAGCATTGTCAGCAGCCGGCTCATAGGAGCGCTCTTTTGCTGACCGCTCTGGTCGCTTTGCTCGGTTGGCATCTTCACGCAGAACCAACGCCCTCACGGTGCCCGTGCAATGAGCGTCGAAAACCTCTTGTGATAAGTCGCGTACTCGTGCCCAGACTGCCGCCTCCGCAGCGTCAGCATACATTAGATGCGGAATGATTTCTTCTGGCTTGAGCGATTCGAGAATTCTTGCCTTGGTTTCATCGGATAGGTTTAGCTGCATTTGAGCCTGGTCAATCAAAACGGCAGAATCCGTTGAGTAGGGAATTTTCCGTTCGTCGCAAAACGCTTCTGAGCCGAGTGCGTCGGCGATTACAGACTTGAAGGCATCATAATCAGAGCGATCGAAACTGCCCATATACTTGCCGTTGTCGTATGCGGCTTGCTGCCCAATGATGCCCTGATTGACAGCCAACTGATTTCGGCGACTCAATAGGCTTATAAGAGAGATAGGAGCAAGCGTTGTTTCTGGAAGGGAGGGAGCGGAAACCATTGAAGTGTCTCTTTTTACTGAGGTGTGCTGCTAGTGTGGACACTTATTAAAAAGAATGCTCAACTAACCTCTTCAACTTGAACAAAAACAGGGAAGCCCGTTTCAAAAGGCGATCTAAAGAAAAAATTAGAAGCTGATTTCATTCAAGATAGAGACTTTGTGATTTTTTCGGAAATTTCCGAAAAAATCACAAAGTCTCTATTGCTACCCCACTGGACACGCCAGCGCTTTGTTGTTGGGCATTGGTTTTCGCATACTCTTCCTCGCTTGCCAGGGGCTTCTCTTCGATAAACCAGATTGTCGTTTTGAACATAATTGACTCCTAATAGACCATTCGGGCATGAAAAAGCCCCTCAGAGCAAATCTGAAGGGCTGTCTAGCTTCTGTAACAGGTGGATTAGGCGGCTACAGATTTTTTCGCGTAGCAACGCCACAGACGAACAGCCTTGTTAGGGTCAGTTGGCGTGAGCCGCATCGCTAGGGCTTCCCATTCTTCTAGCAGCAGTTCATGCCGCTCATCGCTAATATCTGTTTCATTTTTCAGGACGGCAATAACATGCAGCCCGATCGCAAACTCTACATAGCGAATCTGCACTTGATAGCCTTCTTCGGTCAACTGGTGAAGTATCGCTGTGGGTTGCTCAACTTCGCTCAGGTCAACAAATAGGACTGTTTGCCCTGGTTTTCCGCCCACAGGTAGTTTTGAATTTTCAACTTGTTCCACGACATTCATAGTGCTTTGCCTCGTTTTTGGTTAACTAAGAGGCTTGAACCAACAGCGGTATTGCTGGTTTTGCCCCGGTCTGATGCGGCTGGGTGGCTGTACTCTGCGAAACTCTACTCCATATTTAACAGCACGTTGACGACAAATGCGCTCTGCCTCTCTAAGATCTGCTGCCAAGATTGGCTCATCCCATTCATGAATTAACCGGGAACTCAATCAACCCGCAATTCTCGTTAAAAAGGCAGAGGGTCGGGGCTGATAGAAAGCGTCGCGCGATCGCTGAAAACCCCTCTCATAAATCAAAAAACCAAAATTAAGTTCTCAGCGATCGCGGTTTCAGCGATCGCTTTTAGCGTTCCAGCAAATCGTTTCACCCTAGCGTTATTGCCAAACTGATCTTCCAACAGTACGCATTCTTCCGCAATAACCCTCATGATATCGGGGTCATAGATCTCATCACCGCAATGAGCAGCAGAAAAAATGACCCTTTGCAAAATCATGGGGAACTGATCTGGATATTCAGCCAAGAGCGATCGCAGATCGTGAATGAAGCCAACATCGCCTAGTCGAGCCTCAGCCCGGTCTTCTTGGGTGTTCGGATCGACGGCTGATATATCAAGTCCCATTGTCACAGTGCCTTTTGGGTCTGATTAGGAAAATTGTTCATGCTGCTTTAGCCTTAGTTTTGCCTGGTTTCTTGCCAGATGCTTTCGACGATTTTGAGCCGCCAGATGGTTTTGAGGGTTCCCCACCAAGCACTTCATCGGTTGTGGGATTCCAGAAACCGCCATCTTTGACCAAAAAATACACCTCATCCTTGTGGTCATCTTTGTCCTTGGATGCTTCATCTGAGCAAACCAGCATCGCTTTCGGCATGCCATCTTTTTGATATTTGACCAGTTTCAGCATTTTGTCACAGACCCTGCAAGGATACTGGGTTAATTGTGCTGGCGCGGAAGGAGGCTTTTCGCCTTTTTTTAACCACTGGCTAAGAGATTGATTCCAGAACATCAAAACATCTGGACATCCTTCCATACACTTGAGATAGTGATCTTTGCCCATTGCACTCAGCTTGGTAGAATCCTTCGGACGCATAACCGCCAGTGGCTTGCTGCAATCCGGGCAGGCTTCTTTGGAGCATTCGCGGGTCGCTGCAACCAGGGCACGACCAATGCCGTCTACGGCTGGTCGAAGCTGTTTGAAATAAAAGTCTTGCATCAACGGTTTCCACTCCCGCTTGCCCTCTGCTATTTCATCTAGCTGCTTCTCCAACCCTGCCGTAAATTTCATGTCCACAATTTGGGGAAACACCTTGCCCACAAACTCATCGGTTTTGAGTCCGGTATCAGTTGGAGCTAGATTCTTGCCCTCGATTTTGACATAGCCACGGACTTTTAGACCGCTCATAATCGTGGCGTAGGTGGAAGGACGACCGACTCCAAATTTTTCTAAGGTTTGGATCAATTTCGCTTCCGAATAACGACCAGGCGGAGAGGTCTTCTTTGCTTCAGCCGTGGCTTTGACCAGTTTCAAGGTTGCACCTTCGGTTAATGCTGGAAGCTGGGCATCCCCACCGATGTCGTTCAGAATTTCAGAGTATCCCGGTTCTAGCAGCACAGACCCTCTGGCAATCCAGGTCGTTGCACCTGCTTGAATTTGCACCACACTTTTATTCAGTTGGGCAGATGCACACTGAGACGCGATCGCCCGGTTCCAGATCAAGGTATAAACGGCTAAATTCGCTCCTTTCATCCTGCCCTGAAGGGATTCTGGCGTATCTTCTACATGGGTCGGTCGAATCGCTTCGTGTGCCCCTTGAGCGCCCGCTTTATCTTTGTGCGTTGCAGTTTTATCGCTGACTAATTTCGGCTTATGCACCTGCAACCATGCCTTTACCTCTTCGCAGAACTCAGGCGATAGGGACACTGAATCTGTCCGGTGATAGGAGATTTTCCCATCTTCAAACAGCGCTTGAGCCACCTTCATCGTGTCCTCTGGTGAGAGGTTTAGCTTGACTGATGCGACCTGCTGAAGCGAAGACGTGGTGAGCGCTGGAGGCGGAGTCTTGCTTGTCTTATTGCCCGTGAACGAGGTGATTTTGTGGGGAGACGATTGGGCGATCGCCAGAATGCTATCGGCTTCTTGCTGAGATGATACCCGTGCGCCCGTGTCTCCAACGCTCTCAGAAACGTCCGCCGCATCATCTTGAACCTCTGTTTCCTCTACTACCTGCGACTGCCCACTTTTCCCGTTGTAGATTGCCTTAAAGCCTTCTCCATACTGACTGACCAGTGACCAGTAGTTGGTAGGCTTAAAGTTTCTAATCTCCTTCTCCCGATTGCAGATAATTCGTAGTGCTGGGGATTGCACTCGTCCAGCGGAGCGCCCTACGCCTGCGGAAATGACCAGGGGTGAAATTTCATACCCCACCACCCGGTCAGTTGCCTGCCGTGCCAGTTGAGCATCCACTAAATCTTGGTCAATCTGCCGCGCATTGGCGATCGACTTTTCAATTGCAGACTTGGTAATTTCGGTATAGGTGATCCGATAGGTATTGCCGCGCTTTTTCTCCGGCACTACTTCATTCATCAGGTGCCAGCTAATGCTTTCACCTTCTCGGTCAGGGTCACTAGCAAGATAAATTTTATCGGCTTTCTCTGCTTCTTTTTTCAATTGGGCGATCGATTCCTTGCCGCCGCTGCCGCCTTTGGAGGCTGTCCGAGGTTGGAAATGAATGACCACATCATTTTTACTAAAATCAACGCCGACATTGTTCTGACCGACATTGGCAACTTCCATGATGTGCCCCAGACTGGCTCTAACCACCCATTCAGACCCTAAGAAGTCTGCAATTTTCTTCGCCTTTGTCGGCGATTCGACGATCATTAAATTAGGCATGACTAGCGCTCACTCTCGTTTTTGGATTTAGATGGGGATGTAGATTTTTCTAAGGATTTTTTCTGCACCAATCTAGAAACCTCTATCTGGAATGCAGGTGGTTGCTGGACTACATGGGACTGGATTGCCTGTAGAAGTTGGGCAACTTTGGCAGGAGAGGATAGATCCAGTCCTTGCGTATGGCTCACTCTGGGTTCAGTTTGACCTTCTTTCGGGAACCAGGAGTCATCTCGGCATTCGTCAATTTGCTCAGCGATTCTTTCGGTCGAATTATCTACACCGAAATTGCAGATTGAATACAAGCTCTCGGATCGTTTAGCGAATTCGTACTCAACTGGGGAAATTTCATGGAAACTATTCACTTGCAACAGTCGCTCATCCTCTGCGTCATAGTGCCGAAATTGTGTTCCGGTCGGATGCCATTCTGCCTCACCGATCAGATCACCGTCTTTATCCCAGTAGTAGGCAGCGATCACGATCGCAGTTGCCTCCAAAGACTGTCCTTTCGGGACTTCAAACACAACGGTATCGTCGATTTCGTCTTCCCCATCATGAACAGTGAGAGACATAGAGCCGTAAAATGGTCTATCCATATCATTTAAAATTTCCTATAGAGGTGAGAGAGTTAGATGCAAGAGTGAGGTCAGCGTTGACCTTCTGCTTGCTTGACGGGTTGGGCTGCTTGTTGAACGGCTTGCTTGAACGCTTTAAAGGTTTGTTTGTCGAGATCAGTGGTCTGAGCGCTATCGTGCTGCACCTTCCCGTTGATCTCGATCAGGATTGGGCGATCGCCCTGGTTCTTTGCCCAAACCGTGAGGGTTTTGCTTTCATTGTTAAACTCCAGACGATAGTTCCCATTCGGTCGCTCAAAGGCTCTGACACTCCCCTTATTACTCCCAATTACCGCCAAAATCTCTTTACCCATGTGAGCAATCTCTACATTCCTCGCCTGGACTGCATCCCGCTGCATGGCTGTTTGGGCTTTTCCAGCAAGAGCAAAGGCTGGATTGCGGAAGCTGGTATCGCGCTCCTTGTTTGGTTTTGACTGTTCTGGGGTATTGGCGAGCATTTCGCCACTAATCACCTTGATGCGGTCGGTATAAGCGTCTTGTCGCTCAAGGGTTTTGGCATTCTTGAACCAGTCCCGTAGCTCTCGTAAGGACGGGCTATAGCGCTCCGAGGTGGCAGATTCCAGCGCTTTCAAGGTCTGCGGATCATGCTTTTCGAGAAGCTGGCGAGTTGCCTCTAGAGGAGTGGGCTTGGGGTTTGGAGGTGTAGGATTAGGGATTGGTGGTTGCTCAGCAGTTGGTTCCGCAGTTGGTTCCGCAGTTGGTTCCGCAGTTGGTTCCGCTTCTTTCTCGACGGCGACGGCGATCGCTGGTTCTGGGGTATTCGCGACTGCTTCAGACAGTTCAGGAGTAGTGACTCTTGATGCCGTTTTAGAAGGCATCTGAGGCGTACTCTTAGTCGTGCTGGTAGGTTGTTGCAGTCCTGGCTGTGGCTCAACTGGTTCAGTAATCAGCGACTCTAGCGATCTCCGTTGGTCCAAGTTCTGCCCAACGGATTCCACCATCACTTCCCTCAATTGCTCCCAGGTTCGATAAACCGGGGGCGTTTCGGCGGCAGGTAGGGATAGTTCTGATTCTCCACGACCGTCAATCACCAAAACATCGACTGGAAAGCTTGTACCCTGCTTGCCATACAGGTCGCCGGACACCGTGAAGTGCTGGGTGACGTTGTAATTGTTGTAGAGCGTGTGGAAGAACGCTCTATTTTCTAATCCGTTGTAAGCATCTGACGCTTCGGCACCTGTCTTTTGCTCCATTGGAGCGCCTAAGATTAGAACCGCTTTGCCATCTTCTTTCATGGCTGCCAGCGACTTGAAGGCGATCGCGTGATCCATTTTCCCGGTGGGATAAGCGCGAGTGCCGGGGGCTGGGTTCGACAATTCGATCAAGATTTTTTGGGTGTTCCCTTCCAGGTCTTCGGTTTTGCCAAAGGGAGGATTTGCAATCACCACATCAAATTCTTGATGTGGTCGATACTGGGCTGCATCCCTTTGGGTTGTGCCGTAGCCCTGTTGCCGTAACTGGCTTGCCCGATTTGGATCAAGTTCATTTGCGGTAACCAAACTGGGATTTGCTCCGGTTAGCAACGCACCATTACCCGCCGTGGGTTCGTACACCGTCTTCTCAGCGTCAATCCCTGCCAACTGTTGCGCCAAGATGCCCAAGGGGATCGGGGTGCTGTACTGCTGAAGCATTAAACTGTCCGAAGTGCGTGACATCAGCCTCGGCATTGACTCATATAACTCCACCAATTTGTCAAAGGTTTGCAGGCGATCGCTGCTATCTCTGGAGACTTGAGCGGCAACTATCACCACGCTTTTCTCAATGCACTCTTCGATGGTGCGGTTGGTCAACTCACCCTTGTACCCAATCGCTTCTAGATGCTCTGTTGCAAAGGTTTTAGCGCTGCGGATGGTAGCGAATTCATTCCCTTCTGAAAAGTGCGCCCGGTACGCTTCTGTTAAACTTTCACTTGCCTCAACTAAATCCGCCTTCTTGTCAAAATTTTCTAAGGCTTTGGCATTGCTTGTGCCTTGCTCAATTTGCTGGGCAATAAAATCCTGGATGAAACCATCGGTTTTTTGCGGCTCAGACGCTTCCAAGTTTAATTCCATCGACTGCCGGATAAAGTCAAGCCGGATGGAATCATCCGCTTGCCGCTGTTGACTGACTTGCTGAATCCGCTCTCGCAGTTTCTCTACCGGAATTTGAAATTCTTGCGCCTCTTGCGCCTCTAACGAGACGCTATCATCAACCTTTGCGAACCTGGCAGTCGTTTCGCCAACCAGGGCACGAGCCGTCCCTTTATATTTTGGATCGACAACTTCAAGCGTTAAACCCTGAGTGTGCAGCCATGTGATTAAGGCTCTGGTATTCCCTGCCGGGACAAACGCATGCATTGCTTTGTTTTTGCCGCTGCCACTGCTTTCAAACCCCGCTTCCCCTTCTTTGTTCTGGGTGAGTTTGATTAAATCCTTATTGGTATAAAATTCACCACCCTCCTTCTTGGTTGCTTTCACGCTCAGCAAAATGCCGTCTTGCGATCGTCCGAAGGCATTACTCCAACGGACTGACGATCTCAGGGTGATGCCTTTTGCTGAAAGCTGGACGTTCTGGCTCAGCAATACTTCGATCTGGTCAACTTCAGATACCCGCACTGGCTGTTTTTCTAGGTCTTTTTCAATATCCGTGCCTCGCGGCAACAGAATACCTTGACGGGTTTGCCCCTCGGCTGTCGTGAACTTCAGAAACTTCCCATTCTTGGGAGAATTTAATAGCTCCCCGGTGACAATTTGACGAATCTCATAGGACTCTGCTTGGAGTGCATCAAGCAATTCGCGCACTTCGCCTCTGAGAATTTTACCCGGCATGAACATATAGCAGTTATTGTCTGCCTCTGAAAGCCGCACTTGTTTGTTATTCGGCTTTTCTACTGAACTACAAATTTGATTCAGGGTGAGGGTGATTTCCCTAGATGCGTCCGCGATCGCCAGTTTGACTTTCCAGGCACCTCCAGCGATCGGGCTTTGCACGGCTTCAACCCGCTGAACGTCGGTCACAATCCCATATAACGTGCCATCAGCGGCAGTCGATATGCTGAGCGGTTGCCCCGGCACACATAGACTAAGCTTGCTCTCGGTTGATTCCCACCCAGCCTTGATTTTGCGTTGCATCTCCAGAACTTTTTCCTGACGAGTTCGCATATCCTTCAGGGCTGACAATTCTTTAGCGATGGGCAAGAGTTGGGCGTTTTGCTCGTCCAACTCTGACTGCTTGGGTGCGACCAGCGCTGTTAGCCGTGCTTTCTCAATTGCTTTTTCTTCTTTGGGCAGAAGAGACACTGAAAGTGCTGCGATTTCCGTTTTAAAGGCTTTAATTTCCGTTTTAAGGTCATTAATTGAAACCTTCAGACTTGTGTGTTGATCTCGAACCTCATCGTAATTTTTTGACCGTTCTGCCAGTTCTTCAAGTTCGGCGTTCTGCTGAGCCGTAACCTGATCGATCCGCTCTTGTACGGTGTCAATCACGGCAAGATGTTTGCCTTGGGCAAGCGATCTCAAGGTTGAATTTTCTCGCAGGTCGTTGATTGATGGTGGCGTATCGCCTTCAATCTCAGCGTATTGCTGAACCTTTTCGGCTACTTGTTCGGCTGTGAAGGGTTTGCGGAGTGAGCGAATCCGAGCTTTTTCAACATACACGGCTCCGCCAAAAATCCCATCTGACTGGGAGGGCACAAAATCCAGGCGCTCTAGCGTGGTTGCTTGCAGATCGAAAGTTTTTTGCTCCATTGGGCTTTCACCCAGAGCTTCTAACTGAACGATCGCCTCCGTGAACCGAGTTTCAATTAAATCCATCAGCAATTTTTGCTGCGGTAGGGAGAGGAAGATGCTGCGCCCGGTCACCTTATTAGCGGCTCCGGCATTGGTTTCCATTTTTACCAATGGATAATCAAGCGCTTTATCGAGTTCAGGGAAATCTTCTAGAATCCGTTCAACGACCAGATCGCCGATCGCATTATTGAAATCAACCCCGCCAAAATCGGTGCCGGACTGTCTGTTTCCGGTGGTGTTTGCATTCAGACTGGCAAACTTGCGATTGATATTTGCCACCACCCTGCGCTCATAGGGCACTCCATTTGCCTGCACAATTTCGACGATGGGCAGCCCAAACTTACCTTTAATGCCATAGCGCTCGGTGACTTCTCCCCACACTGGGAGATCGCCGTCCATCCGTTCCGGCTCAACTTTGCTTGGATCAAGCTGCCCGGTGCGGTTAATTCTGCCCAAACTTTGAACCAGCATATTGGGGTTTGAGTGGGGCTGGGCGACAATATTGATTCGCTGGCGCAAGTCCTTCACTTTTCCCACTTGGGCATGGGCACTCCACCCCGTCGTGATATTGGTGATAATGGCATCCACACTGCCATTGTTGAAGCCGGATTTGACATCCGATCTCACTTTTGGATCGGATGCGTCAACTGCTTTGATTGTGGGGATGTCGGTGCCGTAGTCTAATCCCAAACTGCGCCCAGACATTTCGCCGATCACATATCCAGCGCTCTCTACCCGTTGCACAATGGCATCGATGGGCGATATTGGCAGTCCATCCCAGTTGGCTTCCCGAATATCCACCATGATTTCATCAATCATGGCGACGGCTTCACCTCCCAGTTCGTCGTCAGTCAGGCGGTGTCGTGTTTTGTTGCCGTAGGGGTCGCCAATCGTCACCATCCGGCAGCGTTCAATCTGGCGGATGAGCAAATCCCCAAAGTTCATCGTGATCGGGGGGTTAGTGCTAAACCAATCTTGATAAGCCGCTTTCGCTTCTCTTTCAATTTGCTTGCCAAACTGAGCCTGAAACGCTTTCTCAAGGTCATTCTGCGAATCCCCTGGAAAGGACTCTCGAATTTTGTCGAACTCTTGCGCCCGCAATGGAATTTCTATCTCATCCCAAAACTCTTCCTTTTTCTCATCTAGGTAGCTTTCCAACATCGACTGCATCGTATTGTAGAGGTCGATTTTAGGTTTCTGCCCATTCTCAATCGCAGCGATCGCCCGATCTGCAATGCTCTCAGCCTTGATCGAAAGTAAAAGCTGCTGCGCGAAGTTGTAAGTCGTGCTGGTGAAATTGGTGCTGGTGATGGAAGCTTCGCCAGCACTGGGATCTACCCCTCGAATAGCTTTTGCTTCCCCCTTCAGGTCGTCCTTCATCTCCGCGACGACTGCTTGCTTGATCCGATCAAACTCTACAACCCGCTGCATGAAGTCGATAGCCTGCTCGAACAGGGCTAAATCAACGGGGATTTCTGTGGTGCCAAAGTCCACTCCCGCCATGTTCTTTTCCAGGCGCATTAGTTCGCCATTCAGCGCTAGCCGATTAGCAAAATCCTGCTGAGCCGGAACCCCTAGCTCCGCTAGTTTTTTTGCTAACTCCTCTGGATATAACCCAATCTCTTTAATGTCAGAGCGAGAGTAGATCAGTCGGTTGAGGACATAGGGATCTTTGGCGGCGGTGGCAGACAGGTTGATGTAGGCTTTGGACTTTGGCAGCAAAGAATTACAGACATACTGAGAGATTGAGCGAATGTCTTCTCCTGCCGCTTCTTTCACCCTCTCCTTTACGGTCAATTTTGGGGTTTCCCCACTGGCTCCACCCGCCAGGTCGCACTCATCTAGGACAAAGGTTGCGCCAGGGGCGATCGTTTCTAGAAATTGGCGACGGATTGAGTCTTTTTCTTTGATCTGGTCGTAGGTTGTAAAAACGGCATTGTATTTGCCCAAGGTGCCTGTTTGCTCATACTGCTGCATCAAGGACACCATTTCCCGGTTTTGGGCAGCGGTCTTGGGAGTACGGACATATCCCGTGACCGCGCCATCGGGAGATTGCATCGTTATGTCTAGATCGGAGTTGGTGTAGAAGGGTCGAATATATTCAGCAACTCCGGTATCTACCATGTCTCGTGCCAGCATATCGACGTAGAGATCTGGCTTTGCCGTCACAAACACCGCAATTTGATTTTGGGCAGCGGCGGCTTCCACGCCTTCGGCTAAACCTTTCAATATTTCCTGCTGCTGTTCTGGGGTTTTGCCTACCAGATCAGGCATCTCCACTGGAGCGATCGCAGTTTGAACCAAAGCGGCTACAATCCGTCCTTTGCCAATGCCTGTATCGTGCGTAATTGTGGATTGCAGACCCAACTCTTGATCCAGGAATGTGATTGCCAGGGTATCAATTTGTTCGGCGGCATAGCGATCGAACAGCGTTTCATGAGTACAGCCAAGCTTGGCTGCAACATAGGTGTCTACGTCCAACTCTGTAACTTGTTCTACCCGATCTAAGCTAAGGCGCATCCCGGCAGCGATTCCGGCAGGGGCAAGGGTGCCAATTACCATGCCCTTGCTGCGAGGGATGTAATCCGCCTGGAGCGGGGCGCTTTCCTGCTCTTGCTCTTGTTCTACTGCTTCGTCTACTACTGCCTGCTCTACGGTGTCTGCCATGACATACTCCTTGCGGGGATATTAAATTAACTAAAAATACGATTAGGTAAAAACTTCAATCAGCCAGCCATCTAACGTAATTTCAGAGCGAAAGCAGTCCGCAAAATCTCGGCTCCTTTCGTCTGCGGCGCACTCGACTGGATACTCTGCGTAAGGGATGTCTGGAATCACTTGAACAATCAATGCAGAAACTTGGGCTAAGTCCATGTTTCTGCTGAGCATGAGTTCTGGAGTGTAGGACTCAATCAGCCCCAAGGTTCCGCGCCAAATGTCAGCTTCATCGTCTGGATCGACGTTCATCTCATCGGCGTAACGCTCCATCCAATCGCCAATGTGAAATTCGACTCGTTTCGCTAGGAGATCTAAATATTCTTCTTTGGATTCGATTGAAGTTTCACCGGGAGGGGTTAACACGACGCTCCAACGGAAGCCGTGAGCATTGGCTGTCCATTCAGGGCTGAAGGCGCGTCCTTGGGAAAGAAATTCTGTGTAGTCATTCATGTGGCTGTCTCACTAAGATATTCACTCATCAGATTAACAAGCACTTTGCCGGACTCCGTGTCTTGCAAAAGCAATTGGTAAACAAGCACTCCGTCCCAGTAAATCTCTAAAGATTCTTGCGGTTGGCTTGTTTCAACTTCTGACTTCAGCCCATCTTTAATTCGCACAACCTCACGACCATCGTGAAAAATTGAAACGATTCGAGGTTCTGTAAAGGATGGTCGTGAGGTTGTGCGGAAGAAAGCATGACGATCACGGGTATGTGAAGTTGTGGATAGAACGAACCATTAACGAGCCGCTAATGCTGGCTTAGACTTTGCCTGAGCCGTCTGAGCTTGGGCTAGAGCCGCCCCAAATTTGAGGATTTGAGCAAACTCTTTTGGATTTAAGTTGTTTACTTCTGACTGTTTAGAGGTTGAGTCGATCGCAAATAGCAGATCGCCTCCGTCTGTTCGGGACAGTTGGATGGTGTCGCCTGTCTGCTTGGCATGGAATGTTTCACCCGCAAAGACGCGATCGCCGTTGGGCTGAGGTTGCCCGCGAAGCGCGATCGCTGCTTTGAGAATTCCCGACACTTGGCAATCTTGCTCTTTCTTTAGTTTTTCCCGTGAAAACAGGGGCGCGACATTTCCTAGACTCACCTTCTCTTGCAGGGAAGGGGTTTCGGACATTAAGGCAACCTGTTTATCGGCTCGGAGTAGATCACTCACCTGGAGTCCATTCAGGTTGTTGCTAATGACAGTGTTCCCCAATTTGCCTTGATCGAAGGAGAGCAACTCTTTCCCATCTAAGTCATTTAGCTGATAGCTGTTGCCATTCCCATTCCGAGTGATCACATAGTTTTCAGACAGGTAGTGTTGGGTGCCACCAATCTCGGTATCCGAACCTAATTTGTCCATTATTTTCACAACGGCATTCGACACCGATTGCTCCAGAATGGCATTTGGAATATTACCTATCGCCTCTAATCCCTTTCTGGCAGCGTCTACGCTGGTTTTCTGAATCTGCTCTCGCAGTGTTATCAACTCTGGCTTTGCCTCCTCAAATTTCCGACTCACCCAAGCTAGAGCCGGATCTTTAAGTTTGGAGTCATGTAGTTCTAGTAGCGCGATCGCTGATGCTGGCAGCTTGTTTTTTTGAGCGGCAAATGTCTCTTGCACCTTATTCTGAAGCGCTTTACCTAAGCCTTTGAAGCTCAAGCGGTTGGGCTTTTCGGGTGCTTTTTCAGGGGTGATTGCTGGCTCAGGAGTTTGTGGGGCGATCGCTTGTTCTGGGGTGTTCGCGATTGCTTCAAGCACAACACTGGGCGGAACGGCTTGCTCAATTTCACTGGGATCAAAAAATGATTCATTAAATGTTCCAGCTAAGAACACTTCTGGATTCTGAGTGATAACGTCGAATCTAAATTCTACGGCAGCGTCCAGGGTTTCAAAAGGTCCAATGATTTCACCTTCACCCAAGCCTTCTAAAGGTGAAGATATGAGGTGGATATAGTGGCTGTTTACCTGTGGGGCTGGGTCGTATTCGTCAACAGTGTCCCACTCGCTCTCTTCGTCTGGGTCGTAGTATTCTTCCCCGTAGGATTCAAGTTCCCCGGTTTCTGGGTTGTAATTGATCGTTGTCGCATTTGAAAACTCCGCCTCTAGTTCTGCTGCTTCCTCTTCCTCTTCTAAGCTTTCTAACTCTTGGTCAGCAGGGCTTTGAACTGTATTCAGAAACTCTATTAAATTCTCTTCTGATAGCCCGGTGGATGCTTTCAGTTCTTCCAACTGGCGATCGCCTACGGCAAGCTGATCGAGAATGTCGATCGGTTCACTGGCTTGCTGCGTGTCCGCTGCTGACTGACTCTTCAACTCAGCAAGGGTGATAGCCCTATCAACCACTCTGCGATCTACAAATTCAACCATTTCGGCTATCTGGTTTTCTGGTTCAAAGTTGATTGAATCCCAAAATTCAGGGGGTTCCCCATCGTCAAACTGGATTAGCAGGCTTGCTCCACTTCGATTCACCTCTAGCACTTCTCCTACGGTCTGAGGCGAAGGCGGGATAACGTCATAACTGATCGGGTTAGGGGAAATGAACTGGACGCGATCTCCTACGGCAAAACCATCAGCATCGGGTGTTTCAACTGGGTCAAGCTCTATTTCAGGGGCGATCGCTTCTACTTCTAGTTCAGGTTCGCCAACGGTGTATAACTCTTTCAGTCGGCTCCTTATAACATCTTCATAGCCTCCAGCTAGGGATACTTCTAGTCCGGGTCCGACTGTCTTCGTCAACTCAAACACGTCGAGGTAGCCGTCCAGACGGGTCAGACGAAGATTACCTTCACGGGTGTCTGTGATGAAAACCTCGCCACGTTCTCTAGCTAAATCCAGATGCTCTGTAGCCAGTTCTTCTTTTAACGCCTCAATTTGTGCGGGGGTTGCAACCTCTTCGTCCATAGTCTCTTGCTGACTAGACTCTAATGACGAAAGATAAGCCTCCGGATAGCCTTGATCTATAATTCTCTGGGTGAAGCTTTTAGCAAAGGATGGATCATAGATCTCGTTTTGGTTGATCACCATGCTGAGCAGCGTGACATTCTCAGCGTCAAACTCAAACGCAATCTCAGAATTTTTAACTAGCTGTCCGTCTACTAGAATTTGATCCGACAACGTTAAGCGATTGCCCTCTGACTGCACCTGCAAGGGTCTTCCATACTCAGGATTGCTAATCTCTATGGCTCGACTTTCTGCCGCACCTGAAAGCAACTCGCCTAATCCAGCGCGATCGAAGAATTCGACTAAATTGGCTGTCGAGTCCAGTGAGTCTTCCTCATCTCGAATCGCTCTAGCAGCGCTAGCTGCCTCTTGAAGGCGACTATCCGCCAGTTCTAGCAATACCGTTTGTTCCTCCAGGTAAGATGTAAGTTTTTCTGGCTCTAGCGTTTCTCTTCCAAGTCTTGAAACGTAATCACCATCCCGGATAGTTCCTTGTCGCGCATCGTCATTTGCGCCCCGGAACTTTTGAGCATCTTCAAAAGTTTCAAATGCTCCGATCGCTGGCTCAATCCCTGGAACCAGCAGATAGTAATCATCTGACAGCAGCCGTGCTGCTTTTTCGGGTTCAGGTGCCACTGGTTCGGGTGCCACTACCGATGATTGTTCTGGGGTATACGGATTAGTCCCGTCATACATATAGTCTGTAATTTGACCACGCGTGAGTGTCTGGATCGGTTCAAACTCGTCCCGCGAAACATCCCGTTCTAAAAAGACAGCATCAAATTCATGCGCCCAGCCGCCAGATTGGGAGTAGTAGAGCATCGCGTCTGGATGCTCATCTTTTGCTGTGCATTCGTAAGGAAACATCCCACGACCCACGGCAATCATTCTGGATTCGCGGTAGTAGATTGCTGAAGGAGGCGAGTTTTCAGGTGCCTCTGGCGACTCCGGTGCTAATTCCTCTGGGTCTAAGCCGAACGCATCGATCGCCGATTGAATCTCCCCAGGTGACGAGATAGGTTCTTCATCAAGCTCGTCAATTTCTAAAGGCTTCTCAAAAGTGTTTACCTGAGTTTTACCCTTACTGTCTCGGTAAAACAGCTTCTCCTTGCTCGCGTTCGTAATCGTGATGGCTTTTTTCTGATTGCCTCCCTGAATGGCAGCAATGACAGCATCAACATCCTCGCTGCCCATGCTGTCTAGTTTGGAATTTCCCGTTAAATTTCCCTTGTAGGCAACTTCTTTGCCAATTTTGATGGTGTATTGAGAGGATTTATCTAAGCCCTCTGGAAGTAATGCCCAGAGTTCTTCGAGCTTTGCGGTGAGTGCCATTGGGTTCTCCAGTTTTGGCGATGATGGTTTGTATTAACTATTGAGAGGTCTCGAAAGATGCAGGGCTAAAGCTGGTTGGCAAGCGATTTAGCAGCACCTCGCCATAAATTTTGAGGAACAGTAGTTCTGCTGCTCCGTAAATGCACATCAGATCCGGTCTGTAGTCCGACTCGAATTCTCTTTCGTGCAGAATTTGCCCATCTAGGCTGACGACTAGGGCGATTCTGTTGTCAAACCAGATATCCAGGTCGCAAGCCAGATCCTGAGCAATCCCTGGACGGGATATGCCCGTGAGAACCTCTGCTTTGAGTTGAGGGTGATCCGCAAGCAAATCCTGGACCCGATCCGTCCAGGATTGAGGTTTGAGGAGGTTAAGCAGTTTCGTGGAAATGGTCATGGTCGTTCTTCTTTAGAGTTGTTAAGTGAATTTGTACTACCGTCCAAACTTTGAAGATATCAGAAGTCAACGACCTCCCTTGTCAACGCTCATCGCTGGAGCCTTGGAAGCCGCGATCGCTTTAGGTTTCTGAGAAGTGCCGTTGTTTTGAGCCGTTTGATCAGATTGTTGAGACTGCTGTTTCTCAGACTGTTGGAGCTTGCCAAACATTTGGACAAAGCGCTCTTGATCCTGTTTGCCGAACCCCGGATGAACGGTTGCCCCTTGATCTGAGAAGGTGACTAGCGGCTCTCCATTGACTCTCTTGACTTCAATCGAGCCATCCTTGGTTCGAGTAAACGAGTAATCTTTACCCGATACAGCAGTAGCAGTACCGGACTTTTCTGGATGTCCTTTTTCGACATGGCTCAGAATCTTGTCTGCTACTTCCCTCGCAGCGATCGCGCCCGTGAGTGACGATTGTTCCCGCTGACTCACTCCTTCATGTATCTGCACTCCAGCGCGGGGATGGAATGTTGCCACAGGTTCACCCGAAGGTCTGGTGATATTCAGGGCACCATTTTCCTGCTCAAAGCGATAGTCGCGGTTTTCCTGGTACTGATAGTCAGCTAATGGTGGGCGGATTGAGTTTGCCAACAAGTCACCATGCAGTCGCTCAGGCTTACGCCCTTGCGTATTTTCAAGCCTGCGATCGAAGTCGGATAACGCCTTATCGTCAAGCTCCTGCTGATACTGAGCCAGCAAGTTGTCGTCAATAAACTCATCCCGCTCAGGCAATGGCTCAGATAGTTCTTTCTCCTTCTGCTTCTCACCCAGCTTCAGTAGCGCCTGTAGCAACTCTGCAAAGGAACTCACTATTTGGTTGTAATTGGAAGCCGCACTAGAGGCTTCACCAGAACTAATAAATGGCATGGTTAACGTCCCTCACCTGCTTTGACTTTGGGTTTTGCTGTGGCTGACTGGGTTTGGGGTGCCTGCGTTTTGGTCGGAGGGGGGGTATAGGGCTGGCTTCTAATCTCGTAGCCCTTTTCCATTAGCATTGCCTTGGCAAATGAAATTTCATTGGCTTCGACTTTGACCATGACGTTACCGTTTCTCGTCGGGATGGTCTTCACCCCTAGATGTTCGGCTGCAAGCTTGGCAGGTTCACCAAATAATGCAGCCGAGCCATCTTGAAAGGTAGACATATTGGCAATCTTCATGGGAGGCAGTTCCGTAACTTCTACGGTGTAGTTCTGTGCCTCTAGAGCCATTTTTGCCGCATCAACTTGTTCTACGCCCCGCAAAATTAGCTTGGGTTGGGATGTGTTGCTGTTGCCACCTTGTTTCGTCCAGCCTGTTTCTAAGTTCAGAGCCGCCGCTGCTTCTCGCGCTGCCTCACCTGTAATCACGCCCCCGATCGTCCCGTTATCCTGAGTGAAGGTTGCAACTTTCGCTTTAAGCTCTAAATCTTTAAGGGATAATTCAAATCCCTGATCCTTCAGGGCTTGCTTCACTTCTTTATACTCTTCACGAGAGAATTGCAGAACTGGACGACAGCCGGCTGTTTGATCGGGTTCTCTCTCAAGCGCTTTCGCGACATTTTTCGCACTGGCATCGAACACCGAGTAAGTTTCACCGTTTGAATGCTCTCGAAACACCGCTTTGGGTGCGCGTGTATTGACCACTTCTTCTGCTTTTGGACGAAATCCACCTTGCTTTAGCAGTGCCGTAATTTCTTCCACCCGCTCACTTGGAATTTTAAGCTTCGCCGTTCCTTTTTCAGTCGCCTCAGTGGTTAACCCTAGTTTCTCTGCAACGTGACTCGCGCCTTCCCCGTAGACCGTTGCGTTATTGCCATGCAGTGAAATTCGAGTAGTCTCCTTGGGCTGCACCATTTCTACAGTCCAGCCTTTCGCTTCTAATCCCGCGATCGCCG
>CASBQE010000213.1 GCA_949127665.1 Synechococcales cyanobacterium PMM_0083 | reverse complement strand
GTGTCATTGTAAGTTCCAGTTCCATCTAGCTTACCAACGTTAAACGCTGAGACTTGAGTGTTCCCTGCTAAATCTAGAGGAACGACATTGGAAAGAATAGATGCAATTTGGTATCGAGTGTCGACTGTCCGAACAGCAGCACTGGATAAAAATTGAGTTTGATTCATGTACCAAACTTGATTTTCACCAGTTACGTAATTTCGCCAAAAGAAATCTAAACTACCATCACCATTAAAATCTGCCGTACCAGCAAATGCCCAAGTTGGATCGATTGAATTGATGCTAGAGGTTGAAACAAGCCCACCTTGAGTGTCTACGTACCAAATAGCATTACTGCCAGTTGAATAATCTCGTTGTAGAACAGCAGTGGTAGTGCTAGTCTCAAAGCCTTGTACTACAGATGTTAAGATATCTGTCTGGACTGGTCTATTTGCCTCTACGTAAGAGATCAATTGCTGTTGAGCATCTAGTATCCAGATAGCAGCAAGATTGGTCGGTCGATACTGCCAGACTAGATCTATATTGCCATCTTTATTAACATCTGTCGCTCCGGCAATGCGCCAGTTTGGATCTGCCACAGAAAGCAGAGGGACGTAACCAACCAAGTCAAGACCAGCCGCGTCCATCAGCCAAATAGCATTTACTCCAGAATTTGGGTCTCTAAAGACATAATCAGGATTTCCATCCTTGTTGAAATCTACGGCAGCTACTAATTCATAATTTGGGCTAACTCCTCGAGGAAAGGTTACACCCGCTAGCTCCGTGTTGTTCATCTGCCAAAGATAGTTTCCACCTCCTCCGAGGTCTGCCGAGGCATAGTCACGCCACAGAATATCACTGCGCGAGGTCGGTAGGGTATCAACCGTTAGAGTGTAGTTAATTGTGGTAGTTGGGTTTTGGGCATTGACTCGAATGTAATAGTCTTGACCGGCTTGGAGAGGAACGGAAGAATCGCTGATGATGACATCTGTTAGCCCAGTAGTGTTGTTGTTGCTTGATCCAACACTGTTGCTTTGGGTAGTGCCATTAGAGTCAAATAGTAAGATATTCGCGTCGCCACCTTGAGACTCAAGTTTAATGATGACGTTGCTACTGCGACTAACGGTTAGCTTGAAGTAGTCAGCGGTGTCACTGGCATCAAGGGAATAGCTGGCATCTTGGGCGCTTGAAAGGGTTATTTTTCCTGAGGTAGCCTTGATCCAGCGAGCATCAATGCCTGCGATCGCCCCTGCATTATCATCAAAAATAGTGTCAGCCATAGGTAGCTCTCCCTTTAGTAGTCTTTTATAACTGCGAAATTATCCTTCCCAGTTCGATAGAATGAACTTGCACTTTGTGTAGAACTTTATATAAATTTTTTGTGAAGTGTCCAGATTTAGAATGATGTAATTTTGAAGGCAGTAGATTTTAAACATGTCGCCTTTAGCTAGCCTGATTTTAAGCAATGACGAGTGAAAAATGGACATCAAACTGTCATCAGTTATTTCCAACGCCGCTATTTGTTTTTAAGTTGCATGACCATGAGTTGATCGACCAAGTGCTGTTTCGGGTGATTTCACAACAGCGATCGCTGGATACGAATGGGCAAGCAGTTTCTAATGTTTTAGGCTGGCATAGCCAGGGCAACTTGTTTGAGATGGATGAGGTGAAGCCATTTCGAGAATTAGTCGATTTGGCGATCGCCGACTCAGCGATCGCTATGGGATATGAGAATGTTCGCATTCAAGCAGCCAACTGCTGGGCAAACGTTAACCCGAAGCACGCTAGCAATAAAATCCATGACCACGCAAATTGTTTGTTTAGTGGAGTCTATTACGTTAGAGCGCCGAAAGAGTGCGGCAATCTGATGTTTTATGATCCTCGATCAGCGCGCACCTTTTATAAGCCGATGGTGCAAAGTTATACCGCTTTTACGGCTGACGCGATCGCTCATATTGCGGAAGCCGGACTACTGCTGATTTTTCCAAGTTGGCTCAAGCATGGTGTAGAACCCAACATCAGCGATCAAGAACGGATCAGCGTTAGCTTTAATTACATTTTTGGCTGATTGGAAAAACACATTAATTTATTGAATTAAAAGATTTCATATTCCACATATTGAGTGAATCTTTAACAAAATGGGCAAGCTTGTTTATCCGGATAAGACTTAGTTTCGGACGATAGACTATAAATAGACATCTTTTATTCTCGCCAGGGTGCAGCCACGATTAACCCTATTTCCTCAAAAATTGAGGAGGCTCTATGAATATCTCCCATTTGGCGGTGCAATTGGTCATTGCTTCTGTTTGTGGACTGCTTGGAAATTTTCTGATTCCTCGCCAAGTTCCAGGAAAAATTTTTGGTTTAGTGGTGGTTGGGTTTGTTGGAGTTTGGTTTGGTGAGTGGGTTTATCATTTACTGAAAACTCAGTATGGTGTTACGGCTCCATTTTTAAGTTGGAATGTAGTCAATGTTCCGATTATTCCATCCGTCTTGGGGAGCGCAGTGGTGATTTATGCGCTCACGACCGTCTTAAGATGGGGACGCTATAGTCCATAGGATTTACTGACTTAGGAATGTAGCGGGTTAGGAATACGAAGACTGCTGGATAGACTTTTGACAACCCTAGTTGCCAGAAGTTTTGCGCGGATAGACTTGCAAATTTTACGGTTGATAGTGTCTATCCGCGAACGTATAGATTGCGTGTACTATCTAAGGAGATTCATTAAGTATTTTTCCCAGCGAGAACCGTTGGTTGATAGCAGGAGAGTTGCCATGCGCTTGGGCAAAGTTGTAAAGTCTAATTCCCACTGTGATTACATTGTGGAGCTTGATGATGATACCAGTCGAGAGAATCCGCCCAAGCCAGATGATTTTGGATTTGGCTCTTTTGTGCGGCTAGAAGGTCGAATAGCAGGGCGCGATCGCCATTGGGCAGTGGGTTTAATCTACAACTCGCAGCTATTTAACCCGATGTTTCTCAACATGGGTCCGCGCCTTTCGAGTGAGCCTGACCCGGTTTTCACTCCTGATCTAATTAGCGAAACCCGCACTTTGCTGTGGACAATCCTGATCGGCACTTTAGAACAAGATGATGATGTGTCCTATGGACAGCACGGCATCCCAAAAGCGATCGTCCCAGTTAATACGGCGGTTTATCGGATGACCCCCGATGAAATTTATCGCTTTCACCTCAATGAAACTCAGCGTCCTCAGTTTTGCTACTACAGCCTCTTGCTTCGGTGTGGCGGCACTTTTGCATCTCAACTCACCCAGCAAGTGTTGAGCGAGTTAGTGGATAGCAATTTGTTTGCTGGAGCCGACCAACGGGCGCTGAAAGTATTGTGTAAGGAATTGTCTTGGAAAAGCACCATGGGCACAATGAGATAAGGCAAAGGATTAATTAGGCAGGATTAGTGTTAACGTCCTTCACTAAGCACTTAACGTCTTTCTGGCGATACTGCATCAGCAATCCTTGGTTATCCATTCCTCATTTCAAAAACTCAATCAATTGTTCTAACTTGTCCCAAGCGGCACCGCTTTGCAGGATTGCTTGGGCGCGGATAATGCCTTCAGCGTAAGGGTTTGTCGAGTCAGAAAGGGTTTCTCCCACTTGTAGAGCAAGGGCGGCATTCAGGGCGACCACATCTTGCTGAGCTTGGGTGCTTTTTCCTTGCAAAACGGCTTTCAGAATATCGGCGTTTTGCTGCACGTCGCCGCCCACGATCGCGCTCAGGGGTGCTTTTGCTAAACCCAATTCCGCTGGATTGATCACCGCCAAACTGACGTGCCCATCAGACAGCAGGGCAAGATCAGTGGCATCGCCTAAACCGGCTTCATCTAAGCGTTCTCGTCCATGGAGGACGATCGCTCGTTTCGTTCCCAATAGCTGCAACGCTTGCGCGATCGTTTTTAGCAAAGCGGGATCAGATACGCCAATCACCTGTCCTGTAGGGCGCATTGGGTTAACCAACGGTCCTAAGAGATTGAACACCGTTCGCACACCCAGCGATCGCCGCAGGGGAGCCACTCCTTTCAACGCGGGATGCCAGCCTGGAGCAAACAGAAAGGTAATGCCGACTTCCTGCACTGCCGCCTGAATTTTTTCGGCAGGCGCGCTCAAGTGAATGCCCAACGCTTCCAACACATCTGCCGAACCGACCCGACTGGATGCCGAGCGATTGCCATGTTTGGCAACAGGAATCCCTGCTGCTGCTGCCACAAAAGCTACTGCCGTTGAAATGTTGAATGTGCCTGCCCCATCTCCGCCCGTGCCGCAGGTGTCGATTAAGGGAGTGGGAAGCGGGGAGTGGGGAGTGGGAAGAGCGGAAGATTGCTGCTGTAAAACTTGCGCCATGCCTGCCAGTTCTGCCGCCGAAACCCCTTTCATTTGAATGGCTGCCAAAATTCCGCCAGAAAGGACTGGCGGAATTGCTTCAGCCAGCCAGCCCTGCATTAAGTGAGAAGCTTGATCGGGTGCCAGAGATTGGCGATCGAGGAGTTGCTGCAACAGGCGCGACCAAATAGTAGGATCATCCAACGGCACTATCCTAGGCACTGATTGGGTCGGAAGAGAACTTTGTGGCACAGGTTTATCAAGAAAGCATACAAAGCATGATATCAGACCAGGGGGTAGGCAAGGGGATCTAGGAGTTAGGGAAGTGAAAATTTCGCTTAATCTCGTTCCCTGGTTGTCTTCTAATTGACTGAATCAGTGGGATGCTAGCGTAGTCGGCAAGCTTCGATTCCAGCAATGCGTGGGCGATCGCCTCCTCATTAGAATCTACTGTCACCATTAGCACTCCCAACTGCTTTCTAGACCCTGAGTCGGTCATAAATATTTCCCAAAAACTTTTACACTGAAAGAGTTATGGAAACTGCCTTCTTTCTATAACCAATTCAATTTATTTTTATGGTCTCTTTTCCATGAATCAAACCACCTTTAGAAAAATTGCCCTGGGGTTTCTCTGGCTTGGCTTTACTATCTATGCTTTTGGCTTTGCCCCAGCCGATCAACCCGATACATTGGATTTAATCAAGCGTCTTTCCACAGGGCAGATTGAAGGGATTAATCCTCTGATTGTGGCGCTATTTAATATCATGGGCGTACTTCCTGTGATGTATGCCTGTTTTCTTTATGCCGATGGACGAGGACAACGGCTTCCCGCCTGGGCATTTTCAGTTGCATCCTTTGCGGTGGGTGCTTTTGCTCTATTGCCTTATTTGGCGTTGCGTCAGCCAAACTCGTCGTTTGTGGGCAAGAAAAACTGGCTGATTAAGCTGCTAGATTCTCGCGTGTTGGCAATAGGTGTGGCGATCGCCGCGATTAGCCTAGTCATTTACGGAATCACTCAAGGAAACTGGCAAGAGTTTATGTCTCAATGGCAAACTAGCCGCTTCATTCACGTAATGAGCCTGGATTTTTGTTTGCTGTGTTCGCTATTTCCAACATTGCTGGGCGACGACATGGCACGACGGGGCTTGAAGGATTCCCGCATTTTCTGGACAGTCGCTTTCATCCCTTTATTTGGGGCAGTCATTTATTTGGTGCTACGTCCCCAACTTGCTGAAGCCGTTACGGCTCAAACAACCGCAGTGCTAACCTGAAGTACCCCGAACTCAATACCTCGAACTCAATACCCCGAACTCCGAACCTTCTACCCATGTGGCAAGCCTTTTGTCGATCGCTGAAAACGGTTTTCTACGTCGTGCTACTGGCGATCGCTAGCGGCATATTCCTAAGTTCTAGCGTGTTAGCAGTAGATCTGCCTAAACTGCCTGAGCGATTCCTTGAGCAACCGCTAATCGCTCGCCCCAATCTAGATCCTGGCAATATCCCATCTGAAAAAGTAAACCAGTTTGTGCGCGCCTGTCTTCAAGTCGTAAAACTGATAGAACGACGAGAAGGAGACCTGCAAAGCATAGAGGTTAGTGCAGAATCACGTCGTCTGGAGCAGGAGATTGAAGCCGAAGCCCTTGCAATCATTGAGACAGCAGGCTTAACTCGCCAAGAATATTTGCAGCTTCTAGGACTGGCTAATACCGATCCTGAATTTGGGGAACGGGTCGCCAATCAGCTACAAGAGGTGTCAGGATGAGAGACATACTGAGAGGCGATCGCAATCCTGTAACGGTTCTTAATTAGCCTGATTGATTGATTTGGCATATCCTTTAGCATCAGAGAACCCAAAATCGTCGTAAGTTTGTTCTAGAGATTTGCAAAATTCGACTATGTTGAGAGGCTAGTTTCTGCAAATATCGCTAGGTAATTGAGTTGGATGGCTGGTAATTTTACTTCTCCCTCACAAGTAGATCTAATCCAACGGCGGCAAAAGCTACGTCGTCAACGGCGCGTTCGCCTACTGCAGGCAATGTGGAGAGGTTCCGCAGTTGTCGCATTAGCAGGTGGCTTAGTCTGGGTGACAACGCTACCGATTTGGTTAATTCGCAAACCTGAGCAAATTAAGGTGGAAGGCAATCGATTGATTCCATCGCAGGCGCTGCGATCGCTCGTTTCGATTACTTATCCTCAATCAATATTGCAGTTGAAACCCGAAGCGATCGCCAAAGAGTTAAAAACAAAAGCCCCAATTTCCGATGTGGCGGTGAATCGGCAATTATTTCCACCGAGCATCACTATTAGAGTGGTAGAGCGCTACCCCGTTGCGATCGCTCTAGCCAACAGCAGTGATATTCAACTACTGTCTCAAAATTCCATCAAAAGCAAAGAGACTGCCGCCAAAGTTGGCATGTTAGACGAGAACGGAATGCGGTTGCCTCTAGAAAACTATACTCTGATCCAACAATCCATTAAGCTGCCGAGCCTTAAAGTAATTGGCAACCCAGAGCATTATCGTCGCAACTGGTCTATCCTATATCGGGAAATTAGCCGAAGTCCGATCAAGATCAGCGAAATTGATTTTCAAAATCCAGCAAATTTAGTCCTCAGAACTGAGATAGGAACGATTCATCTAGGTCCTTATGGAATGCAGTTCCCTGAACAAATTAAGACCCTCGACCGAATGCGAAAACTTCCTAACCAAGTTGGTCTTAATCAAATCGCCTACATTGACTTAAGAAACCCAAACTCACCGTTTATTCAAACATCTGAATCAAAAAGTTCTGCTAAACCGGACAGCCCTTGAGGGAGCCAAAAAAATGATCACAACGGGTTCGCCAAGCAATTTAATCGACTTAAGCAACCTACCCGTTTCACGCTATCATAAGCTCTTTAAGATGATTGGTTTTTCAAAACAAGTTCATCTATAGTTGATCAAAGTCATTCAGCTCTAAAAACATTAACTTTCTATTTAATCCACTCAAATTTCATCTATTATTTGTTGTTAAATTGCCTACTATTCCAATGACACTCAACAACGGCTTAGAAAATGCCCACGGAAACACTACTCCTGAAGGACAGCCCAATTTTGTCCGGGCGATCGCTCCTTCAAGCCCATTCACCAACTCCGGTAATCATATGAACCAATCTAATGATGCAAAAGGGTTGCCCAGAGACGACCATAGGAGTAATGATATTGTGCCCGGTAGCGTGGCAAAGATTAAAGTCATTGGAGTGGGTGGCGGCGGCGGCAATGCTGTAAATCGGATGATTGCCAGCGATGTGGTCGGAGTTGAGTTTTGGACACTTAACACCGACTCTCAAGCGCTCGTTCAATCCTCTACTTCAAAATGTTTGCAAGTCGGGCAGAAGCTTACGAGAGGCTTAGGCGCGGGTGGCAACCCCGCAATTGGGCAAAAGGCAGCCGAAGAATCGCGCGATGAAATTGCAGCAGCGCTCGAAAATGCTGATTTAGTATTCATTACGGCGGGTATGGGCGGTGGTACTGGAACAGGTGCAGCCCCTGTAGTGGCAGAAATTGCCAAAGAACTAGGAGCCTTGACCGTTGGGGTGGTTACTCGTCCGTTTACGTTTGAAGGTCGCCGCCGCACCAGTCAGGCAGAAGAAGGCATTGCGGCGCTTCAAAGTCGGGTAGACACATTGATCATCATTCCAAACGATAAGCTTTTGACCGTTATTTCTGAGCAAACTCCTGTCCAAGAGGCATTTCGCACCGCCGATGACATTCTTCGGCAAGGGGTTCAAGGGATTTCAGACATCATTACCATTCCTGGATTGGTCAACGTTGACTTTGCCGATGTCCGCGCAGTGATGGCGGATGCTGGATCTGCTTTGATGGGAATTGGCGTAGGTACAGGCAAATCTAGGGCGAGAGAAGCAGCAATGGCTTCAATCTCCTCACCCTTGCTAGAGTCTTCAATCGATGGTGCCCGTGGGGTTGTGTTCAATATCACGGGTGGCACTGACCTAACACTGCACGAAGTCAATGCGGCGGCTGAAATTATTTATGAAGTGGTTGATCCCAATGCCAATATTATTTTTGGTGCTGTGATTGATGAGCGGCTCCAAGGGGAACTGCGGATTACGGTGATTGCCACTGGCTTTACAGGAGAGCCTCAAGTACGCCAGCCGCCAGCCAAGCAATCGGCGCTGAAGCGTCCTATGAGTTCACCAGCCGTGCCATCTGCTTCAATACCAGAACCAAAGGCAAAACCTTCGATTACAGGATTAGATATTCCTGAGTTTCTTCAACGCCGTCGTCCCCCGCGCTAGTGGCTCAAGATCCACGCCAACAAGCATTTTTGGCACTTCAGGCGATCGCTCACGGTGGTTTTGCCGATGAAGTGTTAGCAAAAATTCTGCAACAAGATTTGAGTGAGCCGGATAAACGGTTAACTACAGAATTGGTCTATGGCAGCGTTCGGCGGCAGCGGACTTTGGATGCGCTGATTGATCAATTGGGTAAAAAGCAAAGCGATCGCCAACCGCCTAATCTCCGCCTAATTCTTCATCTGGGACTTTACCAGCTTCGGTATCTGACCCAAGTGCCCCCTTCCGCAGCCGTGAACACATCAGTAGAACTGGCAAAAAACAACGGGTTTGCCGGACTTTCGGGTGTAGTGAATGGTATTCTACGGCAATATATCCGGCTTTCGGCATCTGAACTGGCATCTGACCCGCTACAGCTTCCCACTGATCCCATTCAGCGCTTGGCAGTTTTGCACAGCTATCCCGACTGGATTGTTGAAGTATGGCAGGCGCAATTTGGGCTAGAGAACGCCGAAAAACTCTGTGATTGGATGAATCAACCGCCCCGCATCGATTTGCGAGTGAATATTTTAAGGGCATCTGTCGATCAGGTGGAAGCGGCAATGCAGGCGGTGGGAGTATTGGTAGAGCGATCGCCTGTTTTACCGCAAGCTCTGCGACTGGTTAATCATGCGGGTGCCATTCGCAATCTCCCCGGCTTTGAGGAAGGCTGGTGGATGGTGCAGGATTGGAGCGCCCAATTGGTGAGCCATTGCGTCAATCCACTACCCGGCGAAACAGTGATTGATGCTTGTGCCGCCCCTGGTGGCAAGGCAACTCACCTGGCAGAATTGATGGGCGATCGCGGCGTTGTCTGGGCATGTGATAAGACCCAGTCTCGCTTAAAAAAAGTGCAGCAAAACTGCGATCGCTTGGGGCTTCAGTCTGTCCAAATTGAAACCGCCGATAGCCGCACATTAACGCAGTTCACTGATCAAGCTGATCGGGTGCTAGTGGATGCTCCCTGTTCTGGGTTAGGCACCTTGCATCGTCACGCTGATGCCCGGTGGCGACAAACGCCTGCAACCGTTCAAGGTCTAGCAACCTTACAAGCCGAATTACTCGATCAAGCTGCAACCTGGGTTAAGCCGCTTGGCAGATTGATTTATGCGACTTGCACCTTGCACCCTACCGAAAACGAAAATCAAATTGAACACTTTTTGATCACTCATCCAGACTGGAAACTGCAACCGATTGTTAATCTACCCGGCTCTAAGTTTGTTTCTTCGGAGGGTTGGATTAAAGTTTTGCCCCATCAGCATTCTATGGATGGCTTTTTTATGGCACAACTCAGCCGGTAATGTTTTAGTTCCAAACAAAAATATGTGACAAATCGGCAAGCATTGCGCTTAGTGGCGTATGGTAAGCGATAAGGGAACATACTAAGTTGCTGACCCCTCTCTGTTACGCAAGACTTTTAGACAAAAGAATTATGGCAGATAAAAACGTTATAAATTTGGTCAAGATTCTGATTGGGACTGCCTGGATCGATGGAACAATTCAACCTGAAGAGCGGGAATATCTCAACCGCGTTGCCAAAGAAAAAGGGGTGGCTGATGAACCTGAAATCCAGCCATTGCTCCACGAATTCACCACTGTAAAACCGACTGAATGCTATGAATGGGTGAAGCAATACTTGGGCGATCGCCCAACCTCCGAAGAGTGTCAGCAGCTTTTGGAAGCCCTTAGCGGCTTGATTTATAGCGACGGCATAGTTGCAACCGAAGAGGCTAACTTACTAACACAGTTGCAGTCTCTCGATCCCAATAATATCGGCGGAGATCAATCAAGCAATACAATTCTTTCAGCAATTCGCAGCCTCTATCAGCGTTGGATCGCCAAATTGGAATAAGTACTCCGATCTCCGCCTGCTCAGCAACTAGAACGTCTAGATACTTAAACCCCTGGATTTTCAGTATCTGTCACTTCGGGAACCGCTTCAGGGCGCTCCTTGCTTTCCCAACCAACAGGTCGTTTAGCATTGTACCAGGCTACTGAACCAATAGTGACAGCCGCTATAAAACCAACTACATAAACTGCCGTAAACCATGCAGGAAAACGTTCGCCTGCACTGGTTGCAACTGCTATGAATACACTCATTTCAAGTACTCCTAACTCTAAATTTATCGAATCCATTGACTGCATTACAGCATATTGAGTTGAATGGATCAATTCATCTGCTGTAAGACTGATTTTGATTTTACTCTTTAGGCAGATTTAGTCAGCTCTTCTACACGTCCATATCGAGCGATCGCCCCAAAATCAGGATTAGCTTGCTGATATAACCAAGCCCATAGCTGATCGCCATAGGAAAAATGCCACCATTCCTTGGGATGGCGCAGAAATCCAGCCGATTCCATGCTTTCACAGAGCAACTGTCGATCAGCGTCATAGCGCTGCTCCTCTGGATTCACACTAGTAGCAAAATAGTTGGGATAGGAGCGCGGCGACAATTCATCAATTGCCGATCCCATTTCGACCGGGATGCCTATTTGATCAACCAGCGTTAGGTCGATCGCAGCTCCAGTGCTGTGAGGTGGCGGGGTTGCAGGATCAGCTAACGGCGGTGCCCAAAATTCATACACCCGCTCCAAAATTGTTTGGCGTTCAGCCTCGGTCATGATTGTGGAATCCAATCCAGCCTCGGCTACCACAGTTTGAAACGTATAATCCACCATAAACTGTTGAACGCCCAGCGGTCGATAGGCATCAAAAATTTGCAGCCGCCAGCCAGAGCGCTGTTCTTGCAGATGAGCTTGAGCCTGGTCTAATCGCTCCAAGACAGTTTGACGCACAAAAAACGGCGATTTATCTCCATAGGGGGCAGCCAACGCCATGTAAGGATGAGGTGATACCCACGCAAAGCGCTCCAAAGGAATGGGCACTAACGGTTCACCACACTCGGTAATAGGACTGCCATAGTGGGGCTTCATAGAGTGGGGCATCACAGATCGGTATCCGATTGAGAGGGCGATTGAGCTGGCGCGGCAACGGGAGGAACCGGATCATAGCCACCGGGATTAAAAGGATGGCACCGACAAATCCGCCGGGTGGTTAACCAACTTCCCTTGAGTACGCCGTGATTGGCGATCGCCGCGATCGCATATTCAGAGCAGGTGGGCTGAAAGCGACAAGTGGGGGGCAGCAGCGGTGAAATGCTGATCTGATAGCCGCGAATAGCTCCAATCAAAACTTGTTTCATGCCGCTATTGTAAAAGAATTCTTCAATCAACCAAGAAAATTGCACAAAAGCTTCCATCCTGTTTCTCAATCGCTTATGATGAGAAGTCTTGTCTAGTTTTCGATTTCAAAGGAACATACATGTCGCGATATAGAGGTCCGCGCCTCCGAATTGTGCGCCGCCTAGGAGATCTGCCTGGTTTAACGCGCAAAGCACCCCGACGGGCATATCCACCTGGTCAACATGGTCAGGCACGCAAAAAGCGTTCTGAATATGCAGTGCGTTTGGAGGAAAAGCAAAAGCT
>CASBQE010000212.1 GCA_949127665.1 Synechococcales cyanobacterium PMM_0083 | reverse complement strand
TTGCCGGTTAAGTCGATGTTGTTGCCGTTGTCGCCGACGATCGTATCGAAACCGCGATCGCCGTACAATGTGTCGGAATTGCGATCGCCAAAAATGCGATCGTCTTGTTTGCCTCCGAACACCAGATCGTTTTCTTTGCCAGTGTAAACGATGTCGTTGCCCCGACCGGCGGCGATGAAGTCTCGCTGTTGGTCGCCAAACACAATGTCTGAACCGCCTTCACCTAAAACTGTATCGTCGCCACGAAAAGAAACAAACAGTTCATTAGTGTCATTCCCAGTTAAATAATCGTTTCCAGGAGTGCCAATGAGACTGTTTTCGATGTCGATGAGTTGTCCGGCATTTGATTCAAAGTTAAGTATTTGCGTACGCGGGGGTTCGATAAATGCGAAGTTCGGCCGCAAAGGCAGTGGTTGGCAACCGCAGCCAGTATCCGGTTCGGGAACTCGGCCGAAAATAGGTGTCGGTGTTGGTGTTGTGCCGAAAATAGGTGTCGGTGTCGGTGTCGGTGTTGGTGTTGTTATTGGCGTCGTTATTGGCGTTGGCGAGGGAGTCGGCGTTGTTATTGGCGTCGTTATTGGCGCGGGAGTCGGCGTCGTTATTGGCGCGGGAGTCGGCGTCGTTATTGGCGCGGGAGTCGGTGTCGTTATTGGCGCGGGAGTCGGTGTCGTTATTGGCGCGGGAGTCGGTGTCGATTCCGGTGCGGGAGTCGGCGTCGTTATTGGCGCGGGAGTCGGCGTCGGCGCGATTATCGGAGTCGGAGTCGGCGTCGGTTCCGGCGAGGGAGTCAGTTCCGGCGCGGGAGTCGGAGTCGGTTCCGGCGTGGGTGCAGGAGTCGGAATCGGATTCGGTGCAGGGATGATACTGGTGGCAACTGTGGCGTCGGGATTGCTGCCATTATTGTTACCCGGATTCGGGTCATTAGTTGTTGAGGTACTTCTTACCGTGTTGCTGATAGTACCAGTCCCCGGGAATGGAAATCTAACAGTCCGGGTGACTGTCGCCCCGTCAGCTAAGGTCGTAACGGGCGGAAAGCTGATAATGCCTGTGAGTGGGTTGTAAATACCGCCGTTGGACGCTGTGACGCCCGTTAAACCCGGAATGATGCTGTCTGTAAGGGTGATGTTGGTGGCAGGACTAGGCCCCCTGTTTTGGGTGAGAATGGTGTAGGTGACAGTTGATCCAGCGATGGCAGTAGCCGGGCCAGTTTTGGTGGTTGTGATATCGGCACTGGCTACAACTGTAGTAGTAGTAACTCTGGTAGTAACTGTCGCTGTAGGGCTGCTACCGTTATTGTTACCGGGAGTGGGGTCTGCGGTAGTTGAGGTGCTGCTGGCAGTGTTGGCGACGGTGCCTGTGGGGGGAGCTGCGAAACTGACGGTTCTGATGGCGCTAGCTGCACTGGCTAGGGATGCGATCGCACTCCAAGTCACAATACCTGTAATTGGGCTGTAAGTGCCACCATCGGATAGGCTGACTCCTGTTAAACCCGGAACGATGCTGTCGGCGATCGCCACATTAGCTGCCGGACTCGGCCCGCTGTTAGCCGCCGTAATAGTATACGTCACAGTCGATCCCGGAGCCGCGCTGACGGGCCCGGTTTTGACGGTAACTACGTCGGCGTTACCCGTGATGCTGGTGGTGACTCGTCCTGTAGGTTGGGAACCGCTGTTGTTGGTGGGCACGGGATCGATCGTGCTGCTGTTACTGAATACAGTGTTTGTAATAGCGCCGACTGTAGCTGGGGCGGTAACAATTAAGGTGCGGGTGACACTGGCCCCAACAGCTAAACTTGGAATACTCGGCCAGGTGACTATTCTCGTTGTCGGGTTGAAAGTACCCCCGCCCTCGGCAGTACCAAAAAATATTGCCGATCGGGGCACTAGGTCTTGAATTAGCACGTTTTCGGCTTCGTTTGGGCCATTATTTACTGTCGTAATTGTGTAAGTAATGCTGCTGCCCGCTGCCGCTGCGATCGGGCCTGTTTTTGTGGTAGCAACATCTGCTCTAGTCGTCGGCGCGTCTATAGTCTCGATCGACAAAGTGCGAACGTCCTGAATATTTTTGGCGTCTCCTGTTGAAGCAGCAAAACCAAATTTGAATGTTCGCGGCACAGGCCCGTTGATAGTCGCTAGATTTGAAATGTCGATAATAGTCTCGCCCGGATCTGCAAACGAACCGTTATTGTTGATATCAAGGTTGACAGTCAGACGGTTTGGCGTTGCAGAATTGGAAGGTTGCAAGATAACTTGAACTCTTCTCCTGGCTAATTCGCGACTGCTAGTAATGATGTTGTTCGGCCCGTTTGGAGGCAGAGGATTGATCAGATCGGGAATATTATCTATTCCCCCAGGCACAAACGTAGAAGTTAAAAAATTATATCCCGTAGCTTCGCGACCTCGAAGCGTCACCGAATCGTTTTTAGTTCCCGAAATTCCGCCTACACGCCCTTGAGTTGGATTTGAAAAATTCCCGAATTCATCAAATCCAATTCCTACATAACCGCCGACTAAACCGGGTGAATTTGTATCAGTATTTTGAGCGTACCCCAGAGAACCTCCATAGCCTCCCGCTTTTGTCGGCGTCGCAGTACCGTCAATTAAAAAGAAACTTGTACCGTCCCCTGTCTGGTCGCCAAAACCCGGGCGTGCATTGCCGTTGTAGGCAAATATATCGAAGACAATCTTAATGCCACTGGTGGCTGGTACCGGACTGTCATAGATGACAAAAGTAGCTTGATCGAACTTGTTGGAAGTTAATCTCAAAGCCCCGCTACCCAGCGGGTCGATGTTCAAACCAGGAAAACTCTCGGTTCCGGTTCCTGATGTTAAAGCTGGACTGTCTGACGTGCCACTGACCCCAGATATCCAAGTCCCTGTTAGACTTGCATCTTGAAAAGTTTCGTCAACTAGAGTCGCGAGGACAGCGCTGTAAGTTTCCTGCGTTTTTGTTTCAAAGGCTATTGCAGTTTTGACTCGTCCTGCTGCCACATTTAATTGCCAGTTTCCCCCTAATTTTGCGCTGCCAATTAAATTATTGGAGGCGGCTATATTTGCGCCTGTTAATTCTCTCAGCTTCTGCACGAAAGCACGACCTGATTTTCCGGCCCCAACCCTGCACGCTAATAATAAAATATCGCCGATTTGGCTGAAGGCATTTCGCCACTGCTGCAAATGCCGATCGTACTTCGTCAAGTCTTCACCCTTCAGTAAAGTTGACCCCAGTTGCAGCGCAGCTTCGTCGCCGTGAGCAACTATCTGAAGGCTGGCAATGGATTTGCATTTAGCTAGAATCTCGGTAATTTGTTCTACTCCGTCCAGATTGCGATCGAGTATAATTACCTCTGTCCCAGGTCTGACTCCGCTGGCAAGATGCTGATAATTCTCTACCCTTGGATCGATGCAAACTAAATGTTTCTTATGTTTGGTTTTGACGCGAAGATTAGCTTTTGTTAAACAGTAAATCTCGCTTACCCGATCGATCGCTAACGGCTTCCAAATTAAAGCAGCTTTTTTGCAGTATATATTGCGGCGGTCACAATTTATTTTTACGACTAACGAAGAGTAGTTGCACCATAATTTTCGCATGAGTTATCTAGCTCCCTGAATTGCTAACTTTCGACGTTAAATGGCAAATATTATTGTTGTGAGAATTCCTAATTCTTAATTACTAATTCATCTGCTTCCGATACTTGATACGTTCCATTTACTGCGATATTTCTTCAATCGGCATCTTCCAAAAGTAACAGTTAGCTGCATTTTTCTAGGATATCTGGTATTTTTAGCCAAGTCTGACTTTTCTCATAATTGTTTTTAGTTTAGAACCCAAAAAGATAGTGCAATTTAATACTATTTCCCCCAAAATTATGCTATAATAACCCCTTGAGTTTAAAAAATGTTCTATAAAAGTAAACTGCCAAGGAAAAAATGATTTGATGGCAGGCAAATTAAAAACAATTCTGTCCCAGCAATAAACCGTTAACAGTTAACAGTTAACAGTTGACAGCGAAGTTTTTAGGCTGGGGCTTAAATCCCCAGCCTAAAAACAATCCACCTTTAGGTGGGGGCTTAAATCCCCTGTGCTTTGGTTACAACCGAATACGGTTCAGTTAACGTTTTTTGTCATTGCGAGTTCTTAGTGTTAGCTTTCGCGATCTCTTGTGAAAGCAATCGCAGAGACTATGACGGTTCTCAATTAAGTGAGGTATGCAGACGAACAATTACCTTGTCAAATGAACCTTATTGGGTGAAAATCGTCCTCTTATTTGAGTCATAAAATATGAAAAAACCCGGTTTTTGAACAAACCGGGTTTCTAGATAATCGGCAAAATTAGGCGCACTTAATACGCTTTTATTTCTACCGGGGAAGAGTCACAAAATCCAGAGCAGTAATAGGATTGTTGACTCCCAAAATATTAGCCAAAATCTCCCCTGTGGCAGCAACTTGCAGGACGTAACCATTGGTGGTGGAGTTGAT
>CASBQE010000211.1 GCA_949127665.1 Synechococcales cyanobacterium PMM_0083 | reverse complement strand
CGATTTTGAAGTTCTGAAGGGCTGGCAACTTCAAAAAAAAGCTCTAAGGCTTCAATCAGATTGCGTTTTGCGTCTTCAACAGATTTTCCTTGACTAGCAATATCCAGTTCAGGGCAAAGTGCCACATATCCAGTCCCTTCCCGTTCGATAATTGCCGTAAACTGTCGAGTCTGCTTTGTGGCTTGCATCATCCCTCAGCTCCCGCTAACTGCTCAACTACTCTGATTCTACCCACATCCAGTTTCACGAAAGAGCGATTACCTGTCCATATCCTTACCCATCCACCCCACGCGCTACTTCCGCTCCAACGGCATGGCGGCAGAGTGCTCTTGCAATAGCCGATGAATGCAGCGATCGCGCCCACTGACTCGCGGTCGAAATAGGCGATCGCCGTACCAAATCACTTGAAGGGATTCACAATTTCAAGGCGATCGCTCACAACTAAACCACTCTGCATGTCTTCGGAATACAAAATCTCGGCATTTGCAGATAAAGCACTGGCAACAATCAAACCATCCCAAAAAGAAAACCTGTATTGCAGACGCAAATCAGCAGCGCTGATCAGACTATCAAAACTTAGTTCTGTAACAACACACCCCTCGTAAAACTCTTGAATAATCTGCTTGATTTGACTCTCACTCAATGAAGCCTTGCGGCTTAAAACGGAACAAACTTCATTAACGACCTGAGTGCTAACGATCAAGTCTTCACCATTGGTTAGGTCGGTTGCAAGCGATCGCTTTCTAGCATCTGCTTCGTTTTGAGGAGTGACTTCAGCCAACAAGCGATAGAGCCAAACATTAGAATCTACAAAGCATTTTGGGCTACTCATAATCGCTCATGCATTTCATCACGAGTGATAGATCGGATTCCCTGAACCTGAACCGGATTGCGCGTTAATTCGGCAATCATTCCTGTCTGTGAAATTTTCTTTTTAGGCTGTTTTGAAATAACAACCGTCACGATTTCGCCATCAAGCAGTTCCTGTTTGTATGCTTCAGGAACTGCGATCGCACCGTTTTCGACCCTGGCTTGAAACTCAACTGCACTCATCGCCGCCTCCAGATAATTTAGCCTAACTCTACCAATTTACGTAAAGTGTTCTTGCAACAATTGATGGATGAAGCGATCGCGATCGCCGTACCAAATCACTTGAAGGGATTCACAATTTCAAGGCGATCGCTCACCACCAAACCACTCTGCATGTCTTCGGAATACAAAATCTCGGCATTTGCAGATAAAGCACTGGCAGCAATCAAACCATCCCAAAAAGAAAACCTGTATTGCAGACGCAAATCAGAGGCGCTAGCGAGAAGCTGAACATCCAAAGCCACAACGGTACAGCGCCTTTCAAAGGATTGGATCAGAGTTTTAACTTGCTCCTCAGCGAAAGCTGCTTTCTTTAAAACGTTCGCACAAACTTCATTAATCACCTGTACGCTGACTATTGAACCCTGCACTTCAGTGAGCGTGTATGCAATATCCCGCTTTCTCTGCCGCTCTTCAATGTCAACGGATTGATTGTCCAGCAAGCGATATAACCATACGTTGGAATCGAGAAAGTAGGGTGTGTTACTCATGGAGTGCGATCGTACAACTCAGTTCTTGTAAGAAAGCGATCTACTTTGATTGGATTCTTTGTCAGATCATCCATGATATCGGGACGTGAAGGCTTTTTCTGAGACGGTTTCAAGACAATTACTGTCACCAAGCCAGCCTCTACCAGGGCTTTCTGGTATTCGTCAGGCACCACGATCGCTCCATTTTCAACCCTGGCTTGAAACTCAACTGCACTCATCGTCACCTCCCAGTGATGTAGCCCCACTCTACCAATTTGCTTTATTGCCCTATCCCCGATGCCCTATTTCCTACTCCCCATCCAACGGCATCGCCGCATCAAGCTGTTGTTGCAACAGCTTGATGCTAGTAAAGACAAACGTGATGCTTGTGATCATAAAGCTGGACAACATCAGTTAGAAGAAATATAACTAAGGAAAGCTAACTGATAACCTCACACTCATGACAGGCGACATGCTTTTGGCTGTCCAACCTTGGGAAGAAGTGAGGTTCAGCCCTTGGTAAAAGGGGATAAGGGATTCTTCGGTTTGCATGAAAGTCACAACACCTCAAAGTAGAAAGGAGAAACTGTGTTCTATGGGAAGCGTTTAATGATGCTTGTTACTGTAGGAATTCTATTCACTGGTTGCTTGAAAGATGAAAAATTGCCTGCTGAAAAAGCACAAGCAGCCTTAGACAAATGGATGACAAACGGTGGGAAGGTTACTGTTCAAGGAATTCAAGAGCTACCTCAAGAAAATATTGCAAAATCAAGTATTGTATTCGAGAATCTTCGATTGAAATCAAGTCTTCCTTGGAGGGGGGCGAGACAATATTCAGGGCCAGGAATTGCGATTTTTAGTCGTTACAATGATGGTAGATGGGTTCTTACAAGAGTTGAGACATCTGAAGGACTTGACACTTCGTGGTGGAACAATCTCAATATTGAGGTTGAGTGAACCACCACAATTCTAGTATTCTATCTTTAAGCACGAAATGCTTGATATTCTATGCCAAGTGACAAACGGCTATTTCGACCTTACAACTATAACTGATTTAGGGGGAGCGCTTTAGCGCATTTTAGATCTCTACATTGAGAATTCTTGATACTCTAAGCTAGTGTTCATTCGCAAACCTAGAAGCCGTCGAATAGTTAAGCTTGCAACTATCTAAGTTTGCGAATCAAGTTTCGATGCAACACCAGTGAATTTAGAACAAAGAGAGTATGAATTTAAGACTAAGCTTTATAATCGCAAGTATTCTGATTCCTACTACTGCAATCATTGTTGGATTAACTAATAAAGAGATAAGATGTTTCGCTCGTTTGGACGCAGAGGAAGTATGTCAGTCAAATTTTATTGAGGCTGACTTGATAGTGCAATCAGATAAACTTCAACCTATAGAAGGCGCAAATGTTCAATTCATTCTCAAGGGAGTTGAAGCTAGAAAAACCGATAGCAACGGGTATGTAAGAATCCGAATTCCAAGTAGAAAAGATGTGGAGGTGGTCTTATCGAAAGAAGGATTTCAAACTATTCATCAAGTAATTAATTTAGCTGTTGATTCTCAAAGAACGAGGATATATCAGTTGAATGCTGTATCTTCACAATCTTCTCCTTCATCCCCAAATCCTTCAAATTCCCCAAGTGTAACGGATTCGTCTCTACCTTCTCCTTCTGATATTGATTCAGTCCCATCAAGCTCCTTTTCAGCAAGTTGTACTTTAGTTAAAGGTTATGCAGCACAGCAGACATCTGAAGATATATCGGTGGGGTTAAGACCTATTAAACCAGCGAGTACGTTTTTAATTACTAAAGATGCACCTCGCTCTGTTGCATGTAGAATAACTCAAAACTCAGGAGTGCTTAAGTCAACTTTTGCAATTCCTGATAACTCTACTCTGCTAAAGGTTGCAATTAAATTTTACTTGAACGGTCAATTTGTAAAGTCCTTGGACTTAGCTCGTGGAGAAGTAAAAGCCATTAACCTCGATACTTCCAAAAGTGACAGTTATGCTGTTTCGTATGAGGTGATTGCCTCAAATAATGCAGATTACATATATGTCATAGATTAAGTCTGCTCAACTTTTGTAGTTTGAGCGAAGCATGTGCGGAACCCAACACTCCTCTATATCCCTACCAATTTCCTCATCAAATTTAACCGTGCCCTCCGCGTCCCAATCGTGATGATATGCCCTAATACCGTACATAGCGACAAAAACTGGAATACAACCAATCTTTTAGTGCTGTGACTAAATTCATGGTTCCCCTGATTGTAATGAATGAATTTACATGGCGCGTAAAGTCTGTCTCATCCCGAATCTGATGTTTCAAAAGCGACGCTGCCAAATCTCCTTTGCTCGATTGAGAGATAGAACGATGTTGTTGGTACTAATTTGGGCATTAACGGCTAAACTCGCCCTTAATCGGTCGCCATCAATCGAAGAAATCGGCATCTTCTTCAGACAGTGTCCAAATGCAGTGCAGATAATTGGGTAGAACCGAGACCGCATTGATCGTGAATGGGAATTTTGCTTGAACGCTGCGAAAAGCGATACGCAGCAAATTGACCAGTTTAGATAAATAAAATAAGCGGTTGACGCTAGGTAGATAACGACGGTGAAGAAGCAGGTTTATCCAGAAGTTTTAACGCGGCAATATTGCATGAGTTGGTCGATCGTTTCATGCGTTTAGGATGGGTCATTGAGGAGGAAAATTATCGGGGATGTTGGGTTTTGCTGGGCTGCACTCTCCACAAACTTGATGAAAGCCAGCGTTGCTATCGCTGTGGTTTGACGTAAATAGATTCTGTCGTCGGTGCCACCTCAAACTACTGGCTTTCGTTGTAGCCTATCTTTGATGAGAAACCTACAGTGAGAAGCAATTTGGTAGAAACGACTCAAACCATTCGCCCTTTTCCCTCTTTCTCCTTTCGCCTCTAGCCCCTAGCCCCTAGCCTCCATCAGGTTATACTTGAGTTCCAACGCCTACTGTATTTCTACTCAAATTTTTATTCAAAATGCAGCCCACCGACCCGAATAAGTTTACTGACAAAGCATGGGAAGCGATCGTTCAGGCACAGGATGTGGTTCGCCGCTATAAGCATCAACAGCTTGAAGTGGAGCATTTGATGATCGCCTTGCTAGAGCAAAAAGATGGGCTAGCAGCAAAGGTGTTGAGTAAAGCGGGAGCCGAAACCCAGCGGGTGTTTCAGCAGATCGACGATTT
>CASBQE010000210.1 GCA_949127665.1 Synechococcales cyanobacterium PMM_0083 | reverse complement strand
TTTTCTTCAGAAGCCTTGCTATAGGTCGCATCCTTCACCATGTCCTCAAAGCGAATGTCGTTGAGTTGCAGGAGTTGACCGACCACATCGAAGACGCGATCGCCCATTGCCTTCCGAATCTCTTCCAGCTTGGTCAACAGCTTTTCCAGTACCCGACCTTCTACCGTGTTGATCGCCACAAAATTGAAGATGTAAACATCATGGGTCTGACCAATGCGGTGAATGCGCCCCATGCGTTGCTCAAGTCGGTTGGGGTTCCAGGGAATGTCGTAGTTGATCATCAACCGACAGAACTGAAGATTGATGCCCTCCCCCGCTGCTTCCGTTGCCAGACAAATTTGGCTATTGAGCTGAAAATCCTTCTGAGCTTGCTTACGAGCCAGCGGATTCATACCACCATGAATCTGGCAGGTGGTATAACCCCACGCCTCCAAATTCTGCTTCAGGTAAGCCAGGGTGTCCCGATGTTCGGTAAAAAGTAGCAGCTTTCCCCGACCATCCTGAAGTTCTGAGAATAACTCTCCTTTCAAGCACTCTTTCAACTGGTTCAGCTTCATCTCAGTCCCAGTAGCGATCGTTTGCTCAGCCAGCTTGACCAGGCGCTCTAGCTCATGCAGCTCATCGCGGATCTGCTCCAGCCGCTCTGCCGTTGTAGACTCGATCGCTAAACTCTCCTGCTCGTCCTCTTCGTAGTCGTCGCTTTCCTTCTCCAAATCGACTGGTTTGCTGAGATTGATCAAACGAGCGTGCTGCTCTTCTGGAGACAGCCCTGATAACTCGTCTAGCAAATCAGCGAACCGCTGTCTTCGTCTTTTCAATGAACTAAAAATGGCATTGAGACTACTCGCCAACCGACGCTGCAACACCGTTCGGGCTAAAGCAACGGCTGCCTGTTTCCGTCCTTTTGCCTTCCCCAAAAACTTGTTGATGTATTTAGTGACTTCCTTATAAAGATGCTCTTCAGCCGGTGAAAGCTCAAAGGGGACAGTCTGGGCAAAACGCTCTTTAAACAGTTTTCGACCATCAAAATCTCTGAGTTCCTCCTTAATTCGCCGTAAAAACCAGGGACTATTTTCCATCCGCAACATTTCTGGATTGATCTGATCAGAAATAAACTGCTCTGGATCAAGCAACCGTAGAAAATTATGGAATTGGTCTACATCTCCCTGATGAGGTGTGGCAGTTAGAAGCAGAATGCGCTCACAGTTTTTCGATAATTCTTCAACCAACTTATAGCGTCCAGTGCGTCGCAAATCATCTCCCTGAGTCCGGGCAGAGCATTTGTGTGCTTCATCGACAATTACTAAATCCCAATCAACCTGAAGAATGCCAGGAATAATGTCATCTTGTTTGGCAAAATCAATGGATGCAATACATTGGCGGAACCGTTCCCAAGGATTACCCGCTAACTGCCCTTTCGCCAGCGTTGAGTTGATCACCTCGAAGGTCTCAGAAAACTTACTCTTAAGCTCATCCTGCCACTGCAATGTTAGGGGGGCAGGAGCAAGAATCAGAATCCGCTCAATCACCCCTCTCAGCTTCAATTCTTTTAAGAGCAGCCCCGCCATGATGGTTTTGCCTGCGCCTGGATCATCTGCTAGCAGAAACCGGAGCCGAACTTGAGGCAAAATTCGTTCATAAACAGCCTCTAGCTGGTGTGGTAAGGGACGAACTCCACTGAGACTAACCGCAAAATGAGGGTCGTAGGCAAACGCTAACTTGATCCGAGCCGATTCGATGAACAGAAAAAACTGATTGGCATCTACAGAAGCGGCGGAAGATTGACTCTGACTAGACAAGATTTCTGCCAACTCATCCACGTCAATAAAAGCATCGCGCAATTCGCCCTGCTGGGTTCTAACTTTCAGTAGAATTGTGTCTTCAACGAGGATAGCATCCTCAACAGTCACAGCCCCCGTAAACTGACCCAATATCGTAATCCGTTTGCCGACTAGCTGTGACACCATCAACTGCCCTTATTTCTCTAGAAAATTTCCTTAAAAGGTCATGCTCGCGATCGCCCATTTCCTTCAATACTTTTCAATCCGCCGCACCACAATTTGGACGAGCAGCGTTCAAATTGGTTTCTCGTGGATAGTTTTCCCAATATCCTGATATTACTAACGCTCGACGAGCGACACAGAGGCATGAAGGTTTGATCAACTATTATGAAACCGCTACTTAAACTTTATTTACGTCTTGTTGAGCCTGTTTCTATTTAGCGCACTTCACGAGTCATGCGAACCTGAATGATTTGTCCTGGCTGGATGGTGGCGGGTTTAGGCGAGGTGAAAAGGTTGGTCGCAGCCCCAGCAGCCCCGCCTAATAAAACTCCTAGCCCTGAGAATTTGCTGACTAAGCCGCCTGCCAATGCGCCTGCTCCCGAATAGACCGCCAAGGATGAGCCTGAAACCTCTCGGTTGCCGTTGATTGGATCAGATTCGGCGGCAAAAGGAATCGCGCGATCGCTCTGGGAAATCGCCATCGCCATAAACTTACTGCCCTGGCGGCTGGTATCAAACTGCCCAGTTACAAAACTGCCTCGTGGAAACACCACATTCCCCAGCGAATCGCGCACCTCGGTTTGCAAAATCAGCACTTCCTGCCGGGGCGTTCCCGCAGTCAAGCTAAGATTCACGCTTCCCGGATAGCTTAAAACCAGCATTGTGCCAGTGGGCAAAATCAAACCGGGCACTGATGATTGATACATCATGGATGTTGCCAGCGGCGATGTGACTGACGGTGCCATTGTGGACGAATAGTTTGGCAGCGTCGCGGGGGCAGTATTCAGCGCAGTTGCCCCCGCGATCGGCAAGGATTTGCCAAACTCAATCGTGGATGGAGCGGTTGACGCACTTCCAGAAGTCACTGTGGGAGTCATTTGAACCGGGGTCACGGTTGCCGAGGGAAGGCTCATGGGCTGGAGTGGCGGCACAGATACTACTGGAGCTTGAGATGCGGGGGCTGTAGTTTGCAGAGGCGGCACCGAAACCATAGCTGACTGCCCCACACCCTCTGAAAAAGTAGGCTGAGGCAAAGATATGGGTTGAGTCGTGCTGGATGCGATCGCGGGGGCGCTAGACATAGGCGACACCGCAGGCATTTGCATCACGCTGGTTTGCATCACGCTAGAAATAGGCGGTTGGCTCACCGCAGAGGGTAGCGTCACCATAGGTGGACCGGACTGCATCACACTAGAAATGGGGGGTTGCATTACGCGGACGGGCTGCTGCAATTTGGGCTGCTGCAACTGGATTGGCGCGGCTGACTGCATCACACTGGATAGCGGCTGCAAGACCGGGAGGGTCGCTGGCTGAAGAGTTGGCAACTGAGGTTGCACTGTGGTTATGGTGGGCTGCATCGCGCTGGATGGCGGCTGGATGGGCACGACAACTGGAGCCGAAAGCACAGGCGTGTTGAGGGGTGGCATGGCGGTCTGAGGCGGCGCAGAAAAAGTGATAACTGGGGGAACTGCTGCGAGTTGGGTTGAGGCGGTAATAGCTGGGACAGTCACCTGTACAGGGAGATTGGTTGCTACGCGCAGCGTCGATGGAATTTCGATCGCGTCTCCAAATTTGCTGGCTTCCATAGACTTTGGAGCGGTCATGGGCGCGATCGCGGGAACCTGCAACGATTGGGTTTGAATCGGCACTGGCAGATTGCGATTAATCTTATATCCCGATGCAGGCATCCCCACAGAGGCACTGGCGGGTAATGAAACAGGCGGTGGCACATCCAGTTTGATAGCTTTCGTTAGATCGACCAATAGATCGGCAGCCGATTGGCTCGTGCTGGGCGGCAATGGAGTGGTTTGCTCCGTGGGAGAGACTTGTGCGATTCGTGAAACGTTCGCGAAGCTTGCCCCCGGACTCCCTACGGGAATCGCCTGAGTTGGCAATGACGCTAATCCTGAATTGCTGGACTGACTTGACTGAGTAGACCGAGAAGCAACGGGCGGCAAGGAAACATCACCCTCCATCAAGTTATTGTTCATGGGGCTAATATCGGAACCTTCAGGCGGCATCGGCTGAGCGATCGCTGGCTGAATGGCATCGATCTGAACCGATGTTGCAGTGGGCGGAACCTTTACCACAGCCGTTGATGGCTTTGACTGCACCGGAGGAAAACTAGACGGTAAATCAATTTCTGGGGAGGGCGGCGGCGGCAAAGCCGAAACGGGTGCTGGCGCTTTGGCAGCTTCACGCGACAAATTTGCCCGACTTGAAGTTTGAATGGGCGGCATTTCCGCTGCTGCAAGCGGCGGCGCATTGGCAATCAACGGGCGCAATACCCAAGTTGATTTGCTGGCTTTCTCTAGTTTCACCTGTCCTGGTGCAAAGACCGCATCCGCAGAAAGCTCCATCACAATTCGTGTTAAACCGGGCTGAAACTGAGAGACGCGCACTTGGCGAATCGCTCCAGAGTAAGTTTCTTTAACGCTGACCTCGCCCACTTCCGTATCAGGCAAATCCAGCACAATCCGAGCGGGTTGCGCCATCAAAAAATAGCGGGGTGTCACCCCTTCTTTGACAGTCACTTCCAATTGCCGAGCCGCAGGATCGTAACGCCAATTACTTAAAGCTGCTGCCTGCACCCTTGCCGCCGCGATCGCCATTCCAGCAGTCAACAGTCCTATCAGCCCCACCTTCAGCAGTTGCGGAATATATACCGAACACTCTTCGGCAGGAAAGGAATTCTGTCTAGACTCAAATTCTGGGTTTTGCATGATTGTGTTAGGAATAGGCACAGGGTTTCTAGGAATGGCGCTGAAGTTAACGCTAGAAAGGACTTGAGCGCGATCGCTGCTCGTGCTTTCATCCAACTCAATCGGCATAACACCAGATATAGAGCTAGATTGCTACTATTTACGCTAGTTTTTTCTAAATGCAGCGCAAGCTTTAAAAAAGTTTACAAATAGGTTTTAGGGTTTGGGGTTCTATATTGAATGGCTGAATTCAGTTAGATTTCTAACGTCCGGCATCTGCCAAGCTTACCTGAATCGCCTTCACTTGCTGCTGATATTCTGCGTCGTTGAATGCAGGATGGCGCTCATCTAAAGCGATCGCGGTTTGTAGCTGAATCCACGATTTGCAGCCGCCGTAAGCCTCGACATAGGGAATTATCTGCGGCTCAGTCAATTTATATACCCTGAGTAATAGCCCCTGCACAGGTTGGTTTGGCTTCCATTTCAACCGATCTGTAACGCACTGCAAGTTCCAAACGTGAAACGGCAATAGACGAGCGATCGCGTCTGCTTGCGTAATCTGGATAATGTCCGTAATCTTCGCCCACGATCCAATTCTCACCTGATTGGGATGCCAGCCCGATTCCACAGGCTGCACCTGAGCCGCATAGTTTGGCTTAAGCAGTTCTGGCTGCTGATGTTCATAGGTGGGATATAGCAGCACCGTTTCATGCTGCACGCTAAACTTGCCTTTCGCTTCTCGAATGCCGCCCTTCCGTAAAAGCAAAATGGTTTCCCCTTGCTCTAAGGCATTCACTGCCACCTGCCATTCTTTTAATGCGAATGTAGTTTCTTGCATCTCGGTTTAGGGCTGAAAGGTTTCTGGTATTCTGATGCTAATCTTCAGCTTTTTTCAAGGCTTTTAGCGGCAAATGCTGCCCTGACTGACTAGCATTAAAGTAATAAGTACTGCTGTATGGAAAACAATTTTCGCCCATGAATACTCACGATTTGTTTATGTTGATTTTGATGTTGTCTCCTGGATTGATTCTATCTGCTGCAATCATGGCGACCTTTGCTGCGGGTGGCTAATTAGTAGGTAGTTCTGAGTTTTAAGTTCTAAGTTTTGAGTTTAGCTTTCGTTTAGGTGAGGTTGTTTAGTCTGCAACTAATCCAATTTCTCGCAAGCGCTGCATCAGGTAGGCTCCGGCAGTAATTGAGGCAAATTGCTGAGTTCCAGTTTTGGCGACGCAGCTTGCTAACGGAGTCAAATCGACCTCTTTGCGGGGATGAACAAAAAAGGGCATAGAAAAACGTCGATCGCGTCCTTCCCCTCGATTTACAACGCGATGAGTAGTGCTTTGCAGCAAGCCATTGGTCAGTTGTTGCAGCATATCGCCGCTGTCTACAATGATTTGCCCAGGGAGCGATCGAATCGGCAACCAGGTGCCATCTCGCTGTAGCAGTTCTAGCCCATCATCCGTCGCTTCACACAGCAATGTGATTAAGTTGATATCTTCGTGAGGAGCCGCCCTGAGGCTAGCGGGATCGGCATTGGGCGAAATCGGCGGGTAGTGAATGATCCGAAGAATGGTGTCCCCGTCTTGCACCATTTCTGCCAGCAAATTTTCTGGTTCTCTCAAATAAAGGGCACAGGCTTGCAGCAGTTTGATCGCGCAGGCTTCTAGCTGGGCATAAAGCTGGGCAATGATCGGATAAAACTGAGGCACTTCAGATATCTGCAAATTGGCTGCATAGTCGGCAGTCAGGGGATGGTTGGGCGGCAACTCTCGCCCGCTGTGCCAAAATTCCTTCAAATCAGGCGCGGCGTGGTCTTTAGCGTGTTCCTTGCCAAACGATGTAAAACCCCGCTGTCCGTTTAGGGCTGGCAGTTCATACTGGCATTTCGTCGCGGTGGGCAATTCAAAGAACTGCTGCGCCACCTGATAAGCAGTTTGGATCAGCGCGGAATCAACGCCATGATTGATTACTGCAAAAAAGCCCGTGTCTTCCAAGGCATGACCTAGCTGCATGACAAACTGCTGTCGATCGCGGTCGTCAACCTGAAACATTTGCAGGTCTAAAACTGGGATAGTTTGAGTTAGAAACATTTACTACAACTAAAGACTTACCTACAATTGAAGATTAAAGTGACTGCGCGATCGCAGCATCAATCGTTAGATGCATTGAAGCGATCGCTTTCCAATTTTTTAAACTGTAAAGTATTCCAGGGCATTGTAGGGATGATTCAAGAAAACAAGGACTTGCAAACAATTAAGTTATTTGAGGTGCTTTTCTTAACGAAAGGGCACGTTAAATAAATAGCCAACGCCTAGAGTCAGGGTGCAGAAAATAGACGTTACAGTTAACCAATTGAAGGCATCCGGTGCTAGAGCGGCTAAAAAAACACGGTGTTCAATTGATCAGTCGGGTGTCCTTGCGAACAGTGTTGATTGTTCCATTTGTGGCACAGATTGTCGGGTCTGTGGCGTTGACGGGCTATCTTTCGTTTCGCAATGGGCAAGAAACCGTGAATGGGCTTGCCGATCGCCTAATGCAGGAGGTGAGCGATCGCGTTTTGCAAAACCTCAATTCCTTTCTGACCGTTCCTCATCAGGTCAATCAAACGAACATTGCCGCGTTGGAACTCAAACAACTCGATGTTCAAAATGTGCCTGCCGCAGAACGGCACTTTTGGCGACAGCTACAGATTTTTGATACATTAACGTTTGTTGGAGTGGGGCTTGAATCTAAAGATAATTTTGGAGCAGAGCGAGGCGACGATAATCAGCTAACGGTTCGAGCCTCTACCCAAGCATCGGGCTACCTGTTTCAGACCTATCGCACCAATGCAGTCGGCGATCGCACTCAGCTAATCGACCAGCAGCCCAATTTCGACCCACGCATCCGCCCGTGGTATCAAGCGGCTCGTGCGGCTGGCAAGCCCACATGGAGCGAAATCTATCCCCGCACCAATGGGCTAACTGCCTACTTAGGTGCAGTCGCTCCGTTTTATGATGGGCAACAGCGATTGCAGGGTGTTTTCTTAACCAACATTAACTTGTCGCAAATCAGCCGCTTTTTGCAAAATTTGCAAGCAGGCAAAACTGGGCAAGTGTTTATTATGGAGCGGTCTGGAAACTTAGTGGCTACATCCACCGGGGAGAGTCCTGTGAGGATCGCACTGAAGAACGATGGGGCAGAACGAGTTAGCGCGATCGCTAGCCAAAATCCTTTGACTCGCGCTACGGCTACCCACTTGGTTACTCACTTCGGCGGCTATCCCAAGATCTCCGATGCCTTACTGAAGTTTTCAGTGAATCACCAAGGGCAATGGGTTAAAACAGTGCGAATTCAAGATGACAAAGGGCTGGATTGGATCGGAGTTATTGTGATTCCTGAAGCTGACTTTATGGCAAAAATTACCGCCAATACCCGCACTACATGGATGCTGTGTTTAGCGGCTTTACTGTTGTCAACCACAGTAGGCATTTTGACTGCCCGCTGGATCGCCACCCCCATTTTGAAGCTCAATGAAACAACGAAAGCGATCGCGTCGGGTCAGTGGGAAGGAACGATGGATAGCGATCGCGTTGATGAGATTGGTGAACTGGCAAACTCTTTTAACCAAATAGCAGCCCAGCTACAGCAATCTTTTGCAAATTTGCAAACGCTCAATCAAGAGCTGTCGGTTAGCGAAAACCGTTTAACCACTTTTTTAGAAGCACTTCCCATTGGCATCTCGGTGATCAACCTCAATGGCACCGTCACGTTCTTTAATCGCACGGCAATTCAGCTACTGGGAGTTGAGTCCATTCCAGACAGCACCGCAGAAGAATTGCCAGCGACTTATCAAATCTATCGAGCGGGTACAAATGACCTTTATCCGAGCCATAAACTGCCAGCAGTGCGCGCCTTGAATGGGGAACACTGCACCGTTGAAGATATAGAGGTAGAGCGTAACGGCAGACGAATTCTCCTGGAGGTGCGGTCAACTCCCATTTTTGATGGTGGAGGCAATGTCATTTATGCGATCAATGCATTTCAAGATATTACAACCCGGAAGGAAGCAGAAAAGTTTTTGCGCGGTTATTCTCAAATCCTGGAGACGGAAGTGCAACAGCGGACGGCAGAATTGACTCAAGCGAACATTACGTTACAACAAGAAATTGTCGATCGCCAACAGGCACAAGCCGCGTTGCAAACTGCAAACTACGAATTAGAGCGACTAACTACGTTAGATGGCTTAACTCAAGTTGCCAACCGCCGCTATTTTGATCAATATCTGGCTCAGGAATGGCGGCGACTGATGCGAGACCAACAGCCGATCGCGCTGATTATGTGCGACGTGGATTATTTTAAGCGCTACAACGACACCTACGGGCATCAAGCGGGAGATGACTGTCTCCGAACCGTGGCGATCACCATGCAGCAAGCGGTGAAACGTCCTGCCGATTTGGTTGCCCGCTACGGCGGCGAGGAGTTTGCGGTAATTTTGCCCAATACTGAACTGAGTGGCGCGATCGCCATTGCCCAAACCATTCGAGCCGCAGTCAATCACCTCAACCTGACCCACGAAACCTCTGAAATTGGCAACCGATTAACCCTAAGCTTGGGCGTGAGCAGCATGATTCCGGGTCAAACTGAATCTCCAGAAGCGCTGATTGCGGCGGCTGACAGAGCCTTGTATAGTGCAAAACAGCAAGGACGCGATCGCGTTGAGGCGGCATCGTAACTGTAAAATCGCCCTATCAGTTGCTCCGGTGCTTTATGCTTCAACTCATTTTTGATCAGTTGGTCGCTAACCGATCTTTGGAAGATGCCGACTGGCGATCGCTAGAGCAAAACGCGCTGTCAGACCCGCGACGAGCCGCAGCATTTGATCTGTCCACGCTGACAATCGAAAGCGACATTCAGCAACGAGCAGCACTGCTTCAGCGGGTCTATCCAGATTTTTGTGATTTTTGTAGCAAAACTCTAGGCAATCCGGCTGACTTGATCACAACGCTGTGGCAGGTGTGGTTGCCGCTGGCTCAACAGCTTGGCGATCGCCATCAACGGGTTGGGCGACCGTTTGTTCAAGGGATTTTGGGCGGGCAGGGAACCGGGAAAACAACTCTAGGAAAACTGCTGACATTACTGTTGCGGCATTTGGGATTGAACGCGCTCAATTGGTCGCTGGATGATTTGTATAAAACATTCAGCGATCGCCAAGCTCTGCAAGCCCAAGATCCCCGGCTGATCTGGCGCGGTTCACCCGGAACCCATGATGTGACGTTGGGCATTGAAATCCTCGATCGCCTCCGTCAAAATTCTAACCAGATGATTTCCATCCCGCGATTTGATAAGTCTTTGCACAATGGAGCGGGCGATCGCATTTCTCCTGAACCCGTTCAAAACATTGATATCATCTTGTTTGAAGGATGGTTTGTTGGCGTGCAGCCCATCGATCCCGCCGCCTTTGACTCGGCACCGCCGCCGATCCTCACCGAAGCCGATCGCATCTTTGCCCGTGATATGAATGGGTGCTTGCACGACTACCTGCCACTATGGCAACGGCTAGACAGTCTGTGGGTGCTGCATTTGCCCGATTATCGCCTCAGCAAACAATGGCGCAAACAAGCCGAACAGCAGATGAAAGCAACGGGCAAACCGGGCATGAGTGACGCAGAAATCGACAAATTTGTGGATTATTTTTG
>CASBQE010000209.1 GCA_949127665.1 Synechococcales cyanobacterium PMM_0083 | reverse complement strand
TTGATCGCTTCCCTCAATGAGAGAACGCCGTCACCCGCATCTATTACGTCACTAGTCGTTGTTACGGTGTAGGTTGCCAGCACGTTCTGGTAGGCTGCCTGCCCCCAGTCCGATAGGAAATCGGAGGCTTCAATGGTGCCCGTGCTAAATTCCAACTCCCAATCACCACCCAGGGCTGCACTGCCCGTCAGGTCACTCGATGCCGCCACATCTGCACCCGTGAGGGCGGCAATCTGGCGAAGAAAGTCCTGTCCAGTAGCATCCGCTGCCAGGTCACAGCCATAGAACATCAGATCGGCATCCTGACTGAATGCCCCCGCCCAGGATTGCAAAATTCCGGCATAGTCGGGTAATGTGTCGCTGTTGAGGCTAGTATCACCCAGTTGTAAGGCTCCATTGCTGCCGTGAGAATACAGCGACACCGCCGCTAGGTTGCTGTAGCCTGCCAACACTTGGCTAATCTGGCTCAACTCATCGCCTGCGGGGTTGAGTAGATAGACAGCGGTGGTGGGACTGAGTCCATTCACCAAGGTTTGATAATCCGGTAAGGCGGCATCGACAAAGGCGATCGCTTGAACAGCATCACTGCTACCCGTTAGAGTAAAGGGCGATCGCAAAGGCTGGCTAAATCCCGTGGAATTGGGTAGAGCCGTAGTGAAGAAATCCACCATTAGTTGTGGATAAACCGAAGTATCCAACGATGTCACATTGGATACTCCAGAGAAAGATTGAGAATCAAGCATTGAGTTTTTATTCCTGTAGCGACTAGCGAGAATGGAAACAAATCAATAAAAATTAGCCCAGCCAGCAAGAACTGCTGGGGGAAGAAATATAGAAATATTCCAACTCAGAGAATAACCGAAGTCTGGATAGGATTACTTACCAGGATGGAAAATATATATAATTCACGCCGTAAATTTACGTAAGCTTCATAAAGTTACGCTGGTGAGTTGAGGCAGATTGCTAAGAGTTTGGTAAGGCGCGATCGCGTCGCTTCTTTACTCTTCTCTACTCATCGCCCCAACTTTATTACCTACTTCCTTTTACGGCTGAGATACCACACCAACGCCACAAACAAGCCAGTGCCGATCGCGTACTTCGCCAAATCAGGAATCGCAGGTTGTGGGGAAATAAAGCCTTCGATCATGCCAGCAATGATGAGCATGGGCACAATGCCAAAAACCAAGTTTGCGGCTTGCATTCCATAGAATTTGAGAGCATCTGCGCGGCGATACTTGCCCGGAAACAGGATGGCTCTTGCCAGCAAAAAGCCTGCTCCTCCCGCCAAAAAAATAGCAGGCAATTCTAACGCGCCGTGAGGAAAGACAAATGCCCAAAAGGGAAGGGCAAGATTGTTTTGCCCAACCAGAGTGCCCACGGTGCCAATCAGTAAGCCATTGGTGAGCAGGATATAAGCGGTGACAAGTCCAGCAGTCATGCCACCCGCGATCGCGGCAAACGACACCTTAATGTTGTTGATCATGATGCTGCTAGAGGCGAGTGGCTCAATCCCCAAAATGGAACCCATCCACAGTTCACCGCGATCGCGCACTTTTTCAATCATCTCTGTTGGCAGCAACAGTTCCATAAACATAGGATCGTGCCATGCTAGCCACCAAGCCACTAAACCACCAAAGATGAAGAGCGCGGTGGCAAAAGCAATATAGCCGCCTGCTTGCTGAACTGCCGCCGGAAAACCCCAGCGATAAAACTCCAGCACGGCTCGCCATTCCTGTTTGCGATCGCCCTGATAAACCTGAGCATAGCCACGAGTCGTCAAAGCTTGCAAATCACGGGTGATTCGTTCTCCGACTTGATTGGTTTTTGCCCGCGCCAAATCTGCCGACACCGAGCGATAAAGACTCGCAAGCTGCCGAATTTCTTCTGCCTTAAGCGACTTCAGCCCTTTGCGTTCCAGTTTTTTCAGTAAAACATCCAAAGCTTGCCAGCTAGGCTGCCGCCGACCAATCCAGCGCTGAATATTCATAGATGTTTATATTTGCAAATAACGAAAATAAGTGGATTAGGATAGCGCTATCATTCACCGTTGTAGCAGGAGTGTAACCCATGGCTGGAAGTTCCAGTTCCAATCAACCGCTCAATGCCGGAAACCTTGTTAGCGCTGCCGTCAAAATCTATCGTTCACGCCTAAATCAATTTTTGGGTGTAGCATTCACCGCTACACTGTGGAGCTTGCCGCCGTTTCTTGCCGCTGTCGTTTTAGGAATAGTAGCCGGATTGGCGATCCCTGTCCTGTCTAATTCAGGTTTTTTAATAGGGTTACTCAGCATTATTTTATCGATAGTGTGGGTTGTGTTTAGCTGCTTTTGCCTTGCCAAAAACTTGATGAATACTGCCTTAATTTCTCGACTTGCCCAAGGAGAGTTGACTAGCCAACCAGAAACCATTCAAGAGGCGCGTGGATATCTCAACCCAAAAACTTGGAAGTTTCTGCGAACTTGGGTGTTTGCGGGTCTGTTTCTAGTTGGCGCAAGTTTGGTCATTAACATTGCTGCCGGAATTGTGATAGCGCTTGTGCAAGGGGTTTTTGGGGCAAATTCTCCGCTGACGGGTCTTGTTTCATTGGTGCTTAATTTAGCGGCTTTGGTAGTAGCCTACTGGTTGCAGGCGCGTGTATTTATTTCAGAAGTGCCGCTGGCACTAGAAGACAACATCAATAGTATGGATTCGGTCCGCCGCAGTTGGAATTTGTCCAAAGGCTTTGAAGGGCAAATTATTTTGATGATCGTGATCGCAACGTTAATTACGTTACCACTGGTTATTTTGGCGTTTATTCCGTTTATTCTGACGCTGGTTGCAAACCTTTCTCTATTTGCACAGGGGGGCATACCATCCCCAGAAGGGAGTATTGCACTGCTTGTATCCTTGGTGATTAGCATCCTGCTGGTCTTATTTCTGGGCATTTTTATCATTCCATTTTGGCAGTCGCTCAAAGCGTTGCTCTACTTCAATCTGCGCGGTCGCCGCGAAGGATCAGATTTGCAACTGCGCGATAATCCCCCAAGTTAATATTCTTGAAGACTGGCAACCATGCGCTATTTCAATCGAGTTTCCATAGCCACGCCAGAAAGCGTTGAGCTAGAGTTCACCTTAGCCGGAATTGGCAGTCGCGTTTTAGCTTTGACGATTGATTACTCAATCTTGACGTTGGTAATTCTGGCTTTTTGGATTATCTGGTTTGTGGTGGCGATCGGGCTGCTGAGTTCTTTAGAATCCATTGGCAGAGATTACAGTTCGGCTCCACTGTGGCTAATTGCGATTTTTATATTGCTCAATTTTGCCTTGTGGAACGGCTATTTCATTTGGTTTGAAACCCTTTGGCAAGGACAGACTCCCGGTAAGCGTTGGGTCAAAATTCGAGTGGTGCGGGATGACGGTCGATCCGTTCGGCTGATGCAGGCAACTTTGCGATCGCTGCTGCGCCCAATCGACGATTTTTGCTTCATTGGTGCGTTATTCATCCTGTTTAGCAAGCGGGAAAAACGAATTGGCGATTGGGCAGCCGGAACGATTGTGATTCAGGAATCTCAAGGCGATCAGAAATCCGCGATCGTCCTTTCAGACAATGCCCAAACTCTTGCCGCTCAATTGCCCGATATTGCCGATCTCAACCAGCTTATACCCGATGACTATGCCGTGATTCGAGAATACTTGCAGCGGCGAACCACTATGACTTCTCAAGCCCATACGGAGAAAAGCATGGAACTCGCCCGACAACTGAGATCGCTGCTGGCAATGGAAACCACTCCAGCTAACACTACCTCTGATGAGTTTTTGGAAGCCGTATTGATCGCATATCAGCACATGGGCGACAAAAAGCAGTATTAAACTCGCGCTTATTTGACTGAGCGCTGATGTGGCACTCTGCACTCTGCACTCTGCACTCTGCACTCTGCACTCACGCTTGCCAATCTACGCTAGTGTAGGGCTGTAGAGGATTTTGGCTGAAAGTAACCGTGTTCCATCGTGTGTCGGCTTCTTTAATATTATTATGCTGCTTGCTGTTGACCAGTTGTGCCAACAGTGGGTTGGGCGAGTCGCTGCAAACGTCTCTAGCAGCCGACCCTAAGCTGAAAGATACCGCTGTGGATGGACAAGCGATCGCCCCAACGCCATCACCCACTGCAACCTCAAACGCTCAAGCCGAACTGCCCACTACCTTTCCCACAGAAATCCCGCAATATCCAGCGGCAGTCCTGCAATCGGTGAATCAGCCAGATAGTGCCACCCAATGGATCAGTGCAGACAGCGGCGATCGCGTTTTCGCCTTCTATAAGCAGCAGTTGCAAACGAATGGTTGGACATTAGAAGAATCCCCTTTAAGCACCACTCAGGGAACCCTGGCAGCCAGTCGAAATGGACTGAGAGTGACCGTTGCCATTCAACCCAAGCTAAATTCCGACGCTGCTTCTACGACTAGCACTGATTTTACTATTCAGTATCAGCAGGGCAGTTCTCCGGTTGGAGCGGCTCCTAGTCCCTCATCGGCTGCATCAACTGCACCCACGCCGACACCGATACCAGAGGAAACCTTCCTGGGATTGTCGGGAAGCTCGGACGATACGCCCTCTAGTCAGCCACCCGTATCTAGTCAGCCAGTGGTGACATTGCCGCCAAATGCCTTCACAGATATTGATAAAGCACCCAAAGAATTACAGCCTTACATCACCGCGCTTGCCCAGCTTGGCGTTTTAGATCTGTCGGCGGGCAGTATAAAGAAAGCTGGCAATAATAACTTTGCGCCGAATAAGCAGATATCCCGACGAGAGTATGTGCGGTGGCTGTTTGCTGCCAACAATCGCTTACATCGCGATCGCCTAGCTCAACAAATCCGCCCAGCACCCAGCAGTTCGCAACCCGTTTTTCGAGATGTAACCGCCAGCGATCGCGATTTTGCAGCGATTCAAGGGTTGGCAGAAGCGGGAATTATTTCTAGTCCTCTATCGGGCGATTTAGCTGCGGTCAACTTTCGCCCCGATGCTCAACTCAGTCGGGAAAACTTGTTACTGTGGAAAGTGCCAATGGATACTCGGCAGCCTTTGCCTACTTCCAGTCTAGATACACTGAAGCAAACTTGGGGCTTCCAAGATTCTGCCCGGATTGATCCTAAAGCGCAACGTGCTGTATTGGCAGATTATCAAAATGGCGATCAGTCCAATATCCGTCGTGCCTTTGGCTACACGACAATCTTCCAGTCGAAGAAAGCCGTCACCCGTGCTGAAGCTGCCGCCACGTTAGGCTATTTTGGCTATCAAGGAGATGGAATTTCGGCGCAAGAAGCACTGAAAACAGAAGGATAATGTCGATTGATTTTACTAACACAAACTTAGTCTGGACTTCTATTCTGGTAGAAACGCTGTTTCGATTGGGTTTGAAGACGGCGGTGATCTGCCCCGGATCGCGATCGGCTCCGTTAGCGATCGCGTTTGCCAACCATCCCAACATCGATGCAATTCCAGTATTAGATGAACGCTCTGCTGCATTTTTCGCCCTTGGAGTTGCCCGTCAGCAGCATCAACCCGTGGCATTAGTTTGCACCTCTGGCACGGCTGGAGCCAATTTCTATCCGGCTGTGATTGAAGCCTATGAAAGTCGGGTGCCGTTGCTGATCTTCACTGCCGATCGCCCTCCGGAACTGCGAGACTGCAACGCCGGACAAGCGATCGACCAGCAGAAGCTTTATGGCTCTTTTCCCAACTGGCATACCGAATTGGCGATCGCGTCGGTCGAGCCTGTCCTGCTTGCCTACCTGCGCCAAACCATAATTCACGCTTGGGATCGCACGCTCTTCCCCGTTCCAGGTGTAGTTCATCTGAATGTGCCGCTGCGAGAACCGCTGGCTCCCAGCCCTGAACCTTACGTCCAAGCTCAAGCCCTCATCTTCAACAGCACCGATTTTTTTTCTGCTGTTTCTGCGGAGTTTTTGCCGCTTCATCCTGCCGCGCCTCCACTCCCTATTGCTGATTGGCAAGCTTCAACCCAAGGCATCATTATTGCTGGATCGGCTCAGCCGCGATCGCCCGAATTTTACTGTCGAGCGATCGCGGCTCTCTCTAGCTTTCTTGGCTACCCCGTCTTAGCAGAAGGGTTGTCTCCCCTCCGCAATTACGCCGATTTGATTCCCAATCTGATCTCGACCTATGACTTGATTTTGCGGGATGCGGTGTGGGCAGAAAAATTAGCCCCCGAGATCGTCCTACGGATTGGCGAGATGCCCACCAGCAAACAGTTGCGAACCTGGCTAACTGCCACACAACCGCTACAGTGGGTGATTGATCCCAGTGGACGCAATTTAGATCCACTCCACGGGAAAACGATTCATTTACACGGTTCAGTAGAGCAAGTAGCCGCAGAATTAGACGGACAAGATTTAAATGCTGCTCAAGTTAGTCCTTACTGGCATCTCTGGCAAGCCGCAGAAGTTGAAACTCGCCAAAATCGCGATCGCGCCTTGGGCAAAACAACCCATTTGTTTGAGGGCAAAGCTGCCTGGATGCTCTCTCGCTGTTTGCCTGCTGATACGCCCCTATTTATCAGCAGCAGTATGCCCGTGCGCGACGTAGACTTTTTTTGGGTTCCTGGCAATTCTAGAATTCGACCCTTTTTTAATCGGGGCGCAAACGGCATTGATGGCAGTCTTTCCACCGCCCTAGGCATCGCCCATCACAACCAGAGCAGCGTTATGCTGACTGGAGACCTAGCCTTGCTGCACGACACCAACGGCTTTCTGCTCCGACAGCATTTTGAGGGACATTTAACCATCGTGTTAATCAATAACAACGGCGGCGGCATTTTTGAAATGTTGGCGATCGCCAAATTCGATCTGCCCTTTGAAGATTTTTTTGCCCTGCCCCAATCCATTGATTTTGCCAACCTCTGTAAAACCTATAGCGTTGAATACGAGCGCATCACCGCTTGGGAGCAGCTAGCAGATCGACTCAACCCTCTACCAAAATCTGGCATCCGTGTTCTAGAACTCTGCACCGATCGCAAAGCAGATGCCCAATGGCGGCAAGATAATTTAGGCACCTTTGCTGCAAAGATGAATGATTAAGAGACGATTTCCCCAATTCAAAACTCAAAATTTAAAACTCATTTCGGATGCAAACTGACTGGCAAACTGCCAAAACCTACGAAGACATTCTGTATCACAAAGCAGATGGGATCGCCAAAATCACCATCAATCGACCCCATAAACGAAATGCCTTTCGTCCTAAAACGGTTGTAGAACTCTACGATGCATTTTGGAATGCGCGTGAAGATACTCGGATTGGGGTCGTTCTATTTACCGGAGCGGGACCTCACACCGATGGCAAGTATGCCTTTTGCTCTGGCGGCGATCAAAGCGTCCGAGGAGAGTCGGGATACATTGATGAAGCTGGAGTTCCTCGGTTGAACGTGCTGGATTTACAGAAACTGATCCGCTCTATGCCCAAAGTAATCATCGCGCTGGTGGCAGGATACGCGATCGGGGGTGGACATGTGCTGCATATTCTCTGTGACTTAACGATCGCGGCTGATAACGCTATTTTTGGGCAAACAGGACCCAAGGTCGGCAGCTTTGATGGCGGCTTTGGTGCCAGCTACTTAGCACGGATTGTGGGACAAAAAAAAGCACGGGAAATTTGGTACTTGTGTCGTCAATACAATGCCACTGAAGCGTTGGATATGGGGCTGGTGAACTGCGTTGTCCCTTTAGAACAACTGGAAGCAGAAGGAATTGAGTGGGCGCAAGAAATCCTAGCAAAAAGCCCGATCGCCATTCGTTGTCTCAAATCGGCGTTTAACGCGGACTGCGATGGTCAAGCTGGGTTACAGGAACTTGCAGGCAATGCCACACTGCTTTACTACATGACTGAAGAAGGAGCCGAGGGCAAGCAAGCATTTTTGGAGAAGCGATCGCCCGATTTCAGTCAATATCCTTGGCTCCCGTAGAACTAATCCCTTGATGATTTATCATGCCGAGTAAAATGTAGACCAGCATCTCAAGCGATCGTTAAATCCTTGGATCATGCGGGTAGCAAGTTACAGGATGACAGGTTCACCTCTGATGACATCCTCTCAAATTCGACTTGATGATGCTTCAATGCTCAGCGTGGGCACGGCTTGAGATGTTACCTCTTGGTTATCAATATCGTCGCGAAAAGCATTCGCTTCAACCGACCCTTGTACTTCTAAGGCTTTTTGTTGCCAGATTAAGATGTCTCCCAATCTATTCCAGGGTGGCAAAAAAGGAGGAGCAGACAGACTACAGGCAGTCCACTGACTTTTAACGGAGACATTGAGTTTTTGACAGCTTCCTCCACGTCGTCCTTCAGGAATGTAGTGGCGACAGTGACGGCATAGTGATATTGAGGGTTCAACGCAGTTCATAAAAGTTTTTAAAGTAAGCATTTCAACGTGAGCAACATACTGATCCCCATTTTTAACTAACAATTTTTCGCCTTTTGGAAGCCTTTTATTTTGAATTTACAGTGCTGACGAACTTTGAGCGATTTAAGACGAAAAGTGCCTTTGAGATTTTCTTTAGATTTAAGCAGCCGAAGACTGATTCCATGTGTAGTTCTTGTAAACTTCATGGGTTTACTCCAAAAAAGCACAGGGATCAAGGAAAACTAAAAGCCCTCTTTTGATAAAACTTCCTTAAAAACAAATCTTTTCGGGGAAAAAGTGAAGCTTATAAAAGCATTTTATCTAGCCACTTTGAGAGAATGAATCCTACTTTTGGAAGAGTTTAGAAATTGAATTGAAAACTAGAGGAACGAGGCTTTGCGTTCTGAAAGTCACCAAACTATTGACACCTAGTTAATCTTGGCTGTTAAGAAAAATCTGTGTATGTTTTGACTCACTGAAATGTGTGATCATTGTCACTCTGCAAATTGATCACCTAAGCCGAGTTGTAGCTTGGTTACCAGCGTTTTGCCACGCAGAGTGAGCAAATCTGCCAACGCTCCAGTTCACCGCTTGGGGTCGGGGAATGGCATTGGGGGCAGCAGGGCAGGTGTTTGGTGCGCGATCGCACAATCATTGCCCAATTTTGGAACGCCAGCAGCGGGGTGTCAGGCGGCAATGCGAAATTTGGATTGAGTTGAGATATTTCTTTCGCCTGCAAACGGCTAGGATGAAATCGCCAAAGATCTCTTTGCTCCTGTTCGCCGGGAAAGGTTGCTAGGGGAATCTCTGCCCACTGCGCCGTAGAAAAACGGATGTCGGTCAGCGATCGCGACAAAACCTGATTTAGCTTCTCCAAAATACGCTGACGCTCAAACACAAGATTTTGTGCCCAAGCAGAGCTAGAAGTTGCAACTTTAAGCACTCCTCGCTGAACTGAGGTTGGGCGAGTTTGCATCGCAACGACTGCTCCAACCACGGCTTGCCAATGCCCCAAAACCTGTTGAAGCTGCTGCTGATGTTGCTGCTTATATTGGTTTTCTAAAGAACCAAGAACATGATGGAGCGAATGAAAAGCCATGAGTTGTAAAATCCGCAATAAAACATTAAAAAATGTAATCAAAAAAATGTGATCAATTGCAGATAAACAAGTGTATAACTTTGGCTCAGGTTCAACTTGAATTTCAATACTTGAATTTCAATAGATAACGTACCTACGAAATCTGTTTTCTGCTTTAAGGCTCGTCAGCCAATGTGCCTTAGCGCAATTCAGCTAGATAGTATCGTACTCTCTCTATTTTGAGGCATTGGGCTTTGGTTGGTTTTGGGGTGGATCGCTTGGATGATTTGATGAGGAATTGGTTGGGAGTTTTCAAATGCGTCAGTCTACTACAATAACGTCTTCTAAGGCTTGTGTTCCATCGCTGCATCCAGTGTTGCAGAGAGCTTTTGCGTGTTCTGACATCCAGCTTGATGAAGAACTTGCTCGGTACAGACGGCAAAAAGCGCTTGGCAAAGCGACCTATGCTCCTCGACTTGCAGCTTACCGAAAAGCGCCAAAAAGTCTTGATCTAATTTCAACCATGCCGATGCTTGAGTCCTCTGCGCTTCTTCAGCAAACTCAATCAACCGCTGAATTGACATTGGAGCCATCGTCGGCAGGCGTTGCACTCAATTTGGCGATCGCTGCTTTGCCCGATCACGCTGATTTATCGACTGCAAATATTTCTGAACTAAAAGAGCTTGCGGCTCAATATGCCGCACAGGTTGCCAGTGGAGCAGAGGCAACCCTAGATGAAATTAGTCCAGATTACTACTTAGAGTCATCTGAATTGTTGCGAAACCTTGCCGTTGAAGAGGCGGAAGTTAAAGCCGAGCAAAGTTTTTTCCAGAGTTTACTCACCCCATTGGGTATGGGGTCTATGTTGCTATTGTTATTGTCTAGCGCGATGTTTGGCTTTTTGGTAATGAATCCAACCAGCGTTAGCCGTTTCTTTGATCGTAACGAGACTCAAACGACTGCTAATTCCCTAGGATCATCTGTTTCTACTCCAAATAATCCTGCCGCTGGCATGGCTAGTGCGCCCCAACCCAATCTTGCCAGCGGTGAATTTCCTGATTTAAGCTTGCAAACCCTAGGCTCAGTTGAAGTAGCCCCTTCTGTAGGCATTGGCATTCCTGCATCGGGCAATGGGGTGAGTCCAGCCAAGGGTAATCAACCTGCAAATATTGGGCTTTCTGGTAATTCAGTTCCTACCAGTGGGCTAACTCAATCTTCTGAGTCGGTTCCAACTAAGGCTGCAACTTTGAGGGTCGCGGAACCCATTCCTGATCCTGTGGGTTCGATGCCTGCTGCTGCACCCATTTCGAGATCCGCGCCCCTGCCTCCTAGAGTGTCGCGACCTCAAGCCTCCTCTCCTATCCCTCGCTACAAGCCCCCTGCTCAACCTTACCGTTCGGCTCCAGCGCGAAGTTCTGCCTTGCCGGCTAAGCCTCATGCATTGCCCAAATTTGAGCCTGTGAAGCCGAAACCGCTTCCCACAGTGAATCCTGCTCCAGCAGCATCTCAACAGCCTACTGAGGTCAGAGAATACATCCGGGAGCTTGATTATAAAGTGGTGACTCCTTACAGCAGCGATCGCTCCTTAAACGAGGCACAGAAAAAAGTGCCCGATGCCTATTTGCAAAACTATCCCACTGGAGCAAAAGTTCAGCTTGGTTCTTTTGAAAATGAAAATGCTGCCAAAGCCCGTGTTGAAGAATTGCGCCAACAAGGAATGCCAGCAGAAATTTATAAGCCAGAAGGGATAAAGCCTGAACCGAAAAGGTAGGGTAGTATAATATCCATGCCCTTTTACCTGTGGAAACGTCATGGGATTTTTTGACCGAATCTGGCGGGTAATTCGTGCCAACCTGAATGCGTTGGTGAGCAAAGCAGAAGATCCTGAAAAGATCTTGGAGCAGGTTGTGTTGGATATGCAGGATGACCTCATTCAACTGCGCCAAGCGGTGGCACAGGCGATCGCGACCCAAAAACGCACCGAGCGACAATACTCCCAAGCGCAAACCACAGCCAATGACTGGTATCAACGGGCACAGCTTGCCCTCCAAAAAGGGGCAGACGAACTGGCGCGAGAAGCGCTTGTGCGCCGCAAATCCTATGACGAAACCGCCACGGCAATGCAAGCTCAACTGACGCAGCAAGCCGTAGTGGTAGACCAGCTTAAGCAAAATATGAAAAAGCTGGAAAGCAAAATTTCTGAGGCAAAATCCAAGAAGGATCTTTACATCGCCCGTGCCCGTTCTGCCAAAGCCACGCAGCAAATCAATGAGATGATGGGCAATGTCGGGACGGGTAGCGCCATACAAGCGTTTGATCGTATGGAAGAAAAAGTGCTGCAACTAGAAGCTCAATCCGAAGCCATCACCGAACTTAGCATGGATGATTTGGAACAGCGGTTTGAAAAACTGGGTCAAGCCGACGATATTGATGCAGAACTAGAAGCAATGAAATCTCAAGCTCTGTCTGGCACTGGTTCAACGGCTCAACTGCCAGCTAGTCAACCTGCCGCCGATCCGGAACTAGAAAAACTCCGTCAGCAAATCCGCGAGGGTTAATCGCTTAGAATCTCTTGCTGTTGAGGTTGACCAGATTCTGAAGTCACTTCCTATCGGAAAGTCGCGATCGCTCACTTTCAACCTGCGATCTTTTCTTGATTCACGTTCTTGATTCATGCAAGAGTTCTCCTTATTGGGATTGTAACGGGAGGTGAATGGTGA
>CASBQE010000208.1 GCA_949127665.1 Synechococcales cyanobacterium PMM_0083 | reverse complement strand
TCTTGGTACGACATAGCTCCTTCTCCTAGCTTGATCCTTGCCTGATTCTAACCATTCGGTTAATTCTACGATCGCTAACTGGCACACTGTTTTGCTATTCGTGCAGGAGGTCTATTGTCTACCGTATTGATAATCCCGTTGGAGGCAACCAAGGTTCCTACCGCACAGGCTGGATTTTGCCCTAAGCGGTGATTGGGCGATCGCTGAAAACTATTGCCACATCTGTTTGATAAGGTTGGCAAGATCTCAGCGATCGCCCTCCTCATCTGCCACGCTATTGTAAGCACCGATTCTTGTTGCTATCGCGTAAACTTAGAACCGCGATATTGAATTTCTCGTTTAACGGCATGATGTCGAGCAAATTTAGGAATGTCGCCCAGATGCCCCATCACAATTAGAGTGTCGCCTTCCTCTAAAAGGGCTTCGTGATCCGGGTTGATGATGGTTGAACCGATCGCCTTCCGCAGTGCCACCACAATAAAGGTGCCTTTGCCCCGCGCTTGAACGCTTCCCACGGTGGAGCCGATCAAATTAGAGGTGTGGGAAATTGCTAGTTCTTCCACTTGAACATCAATTTGAGCCAGCAGTTCATTGAGGGTATTGCGTCCATCATCTTCATCCAAAAAATCCATGGCAGCGGGATGAGTAATCATATTCGACATCCGGAGTGCCCCGATCGCCGCTGGAGACACAACGCGATCGGCTCCTGCCTGCAACAGCTTCTTTTCGGTAGAAAGATACTCGCCCCTTGCGAGGATAATCAGATCGGGATTCAAACCCCGCGCGGTCAGCGTAATAAACACATTAATGGCATCATCGGGCAGAACGGTTGCCAAGAATTTTGCCTGCATAATTCCGGCGGCTTCCAAAATGCTTTCATCGGCAGCACTCCCCATTTGGACTAAAAAGCCCTTGTCTTCAGCTTGTGCCACGCGATGGTCATCATTATCAATCACAACAAAAGGCTGATGAGCGGCTTTCATTTGATGCGCCAAAATTTGCCCAATGCGACCGTAGCCACAGATAATTACGTGGTCTTTCAGCAAATCAATTTCACGCTTCATCCGTCTTACTCCCAACGCTCGTTTAATTTCGCCCTCGGTGATCATTTGCAAAAAGCCGCCCAAAATGTAAGCAACTGAGGTGCAGCCTGAAATAATTACGACCATTGTAAAAATTCGTAGGGCGGGGGTCATGGGTCCAATTTCACCAAAGCCCACCCCAAAGATGGTGATGATCACCATATAGATAGAATCAAGCCAGTTCCACCCGGCTAGCCGATAGCCTGCGACTGCGATAACCAGGGTGCTCCCAAAAAAGCCCCCGCCAACTAACATTCGCTTTAGTGAGCTTTGCATGCGATCGCCTAAATAACCCGAAAAAATCAGCCGCACCCAAATAATGGGGTAACTATGTATTTCAAGCAGGTGTCTATGTTACATATGCCTATTAGATGGGTGAACAAGTGTAGGAGACAGCGATGAAGCGAATTTTTAGTCTTGCCCTCAATGCTGGACTTGCACTGACGATCGCCCTTATGGTTGGCATGGGATGGCAAGATCAACCCCCGGCGATCGCGCAAACTAACTTTCGTCTCGTCGTGTCTGCTGCTGCCAGCTTAACCGATGCCCTCAAAGAAATTGCTCCACTCTACAAACAAACTCAGCCAAACGTTACCTTGCGCTATAACTTTGCTAGTTCTGGTGCATTACAACAGCAAATTGAAAATGGTGCGCCCGCAGATATTTTCATTGCTGCAGCTGAGAAGCAAATGGATGCCTTGCAGCAGAAAAATTTGATTGAGCCAGCGAGTCGGCGCAATTTGTTGACGAATCGGTTAGTGCTTGTGGTGCCTAAGACAAGTAAAGGAGTTACCAATCTCCAGAGCTTGAAGGATATTCGCGTCAAACGAATTGCGATCGGGAACCCCCGCAGTGTTCCAGCCGGACAATATAGCGAAGAAGCCTTGAAAAAACAGGGATTATGGAACTCACTGCAACCTAAATTTGTGTTAGCAAACAATGTCCGCCAAGTGCTGCAATTTGTCGAATCGGGCAATGTGCAAGCGGGTCTGGTGTATGCCACTGATGCAAAAACATCCAACAAAGTTAAAGTCGTCCAGGTAATTCCGACTAATTTACATACGCCGATTGTTTACCCGATTGCCGTTGTCAAACGCAGCAAAAATCAAACTTCTACCCGGGCTTTTATTCAATTTTTATCGGGCAATACTGCAAAAAAAATCTTTCAAAAATATGGGTTTGGAATCAATTAGTTTTGAGTTTTTCTAAATCAACGCGATGTGCGCCTTTCCTCATTTGCACATCAGGTAAATCAATGTGTTTTATCTATCGCGTCTTGCCTCTCACCTATCGCCATTTCATTGTTCATGACGACTATTGATCTTTCGCCTCTTTGGATTTCGCTGAAAGTTTCGGCAGTGGCAACGCTGATTACTTTTTTTGCCGGAACGGCGGCTGCCTATGGATTATTGGGTTATGGGGGAAAATGGCGATCGCTGCTGGATGCTGTGTTCATTGCTCCCCTAGTGCTGCCGCCAACCGTAGTTGGTTTCGTCTTATTGCAGTTTTTTGGGAGCAATGGCTGGGCTGGGCAACTGCTGCGATCGCTGAACATAGAGATTATTTTCACCTGGTATGCAGGCGCGATCGCCGCCACCGTCGTCACCTTTCCACTGATGTACCGGACTGCCTTAGGAGCCTTTGAGCAAATCGACGGCAATTTATTCCACGCCGCTAGAACCTTGGGTGCTTCCGAACTGCGAATTTTTTGGCAAATCAGCCTACCGTTAGCATTACCTGGAGTGTTGGCAGGGGTAACTCTCACCTTTGCGCGGGGATTGGGGGAGTTTGGCGCAACGCTGATGCTGGCAGGCAATATTCCCGGTGAAACAGAAACCATTCCCTTAGCAATTTATTCAGCCGTAGAAGCAGGCGCGACCGATCAAGCCTGGTTCTGGAGCCTGATCATTTTGTCCATTTCCCTCTCCGCAATCGCTACCATCAACCTCCTCCTCGCCACACCACGCATTTCACGCTTAGTCCCTGACACTCGACCTATCTCCCAGGTCAACGCTACGCGAACGACATTCGACATATCTCATGCGGAAACGCTACGCGAACGACATTCGACACCCGACACCCGACAGTTACTTGTCGATATCCAAAAACACCTGCCCCACTTTTCCCTCCAGCTTGCCTTTCACACCGATCGCCATCCTTTAGGAATTTTGGGTGCATCCGGCGCGGGCAAAAGTTTGCTGTTGCGCTGCATTGCAGGAATTGAAACGCCTGATCAGGGGCGCATTGTTCTCAACGGGCGCATATTGTTTGATTCAAAGCTTGGGATTAATATTCCTAGCCGCGATCGCCGAATTGGCGTGATTTTTCAACACTATGCACTATTTCCCCATCTAACAGTTGCCCAAAATGTGGCGTTTGGCTTGCCTCAAAATAAGAAAGCCTTACGGCACCTCATAGAGGCACAATTGCAATCGGTGGAACTGGCTGGGCTGGGCGATCGCTATCCTCATCAGCTATCCGGCGGACAACAGCAGCGCGTCGCCCTTGCCAGAGCTTTGATTTGCAATCCCAGTGTTTTGCTGCTGGATGAACCGTTTTCTGCACTGGATACCCACTTGCGCTTTCAGATGGAGCAAGAATTAATTGCCACTTTAAATACCTATGCTGGGACAACCTTGTTTGTCACTCACAATTTAGAAGAAGCCTATCGCGTTTGTAAGAATCTGCTGATATT
>CASBQE010000207.1 GCA_949127665.1 Synechococcales cyanobacterium PMM_0083 | reverse complement strand
TTGGCGATCAAACCCCAGCGCATCGCCCGTGCTTATACTGAACTGCGCTGTACATTCGGCGGTAGATCCGTCGTCCCCGATGTTGCGGTGTTTACCTGGGAGCGCATTCCCCGCGATGAAAACGGCAAAGTGTCCAATTCCTTTCTGATTCCACCCGACTGGACAATCGAAATTCTTTCCCCCGACCAAAGCCAAACCAAAGTCGTCCGCAACATTCTCCACTGTCTAGCTCACGGCACTCAAATGGGCTGGCTGATTGACCCAGAGGAAGAACTGGTGTTTGTCTATTTTGCCGATCGCACGATTGCCGTCTTTGAAGAAGCAAGTGAGCGCATCCCCGTCCCTGCCTTTGCTGAACCTGTCATGCTCACGATTGCTCAACTATTCAGTTGGCTTGAGGAATAGAGGGAAGTTTTGTTGCAAAAACACTTCCGCCTCAGCGCGATCGCGAATTTCTCCATCTAATTTGGCATTCATCAGCGCCTCTAAAATTTGCTTAAACTGGGCACCCGGTTTATAGCCCAATGCTTTTAATGCCTTGCCATTGAGCGGCGGTTTGATCAATGACCAATCAGTCAAATAGCGCCAAATGATTTTTCGCAAGGTGCTATCGCTGCGGACTGCCACAAGTACCAGCATTGGCACGTCATAAAACTTCAGTACTTGCACACTATGACTCGGCAACGGATTGAGGAAAGCGGTTGAGAGGTTGTCTTCCGCTGCCGCCAATTTTTTCAGGCGATCGCTCGTCTCCACGGGAAGCTGTAGCCCAGCCGCAGCCTCTGCTCGATGCTCAGGCGGCAGATGAGCCAACAGAATTTCTAAGCGAAACAGCCAGACAGGTAGAGGATTACCATTCGCCATTCTGCACTCTACATTCGACATTCTCATCGCAGTTTCCCCGCCCCGCAATTGTCGCCACAGGTGAGCATCAGCTTTCAGGCTGGAATGAATACAGGTCAGCGCCCCCAAATCAGCTAGTTGATGTAAAGCAGGAAGCCAGTAGGAAGTTTGTAGAACATATTTCAGTTCAGATCTGAGGCGAGTTTGTAGAGCAGGCGTGACAGCACGAAAGTTAGGATTGGCAGGAGCTGACTCGTCAGCGCTTACGCGAACACGAACTTGCTGAAAGATGCCACTGGCGATCGCATAGCGAATTAACTGCTCAGTTTGCGGTTCGATCGTAAAACCCAGCCGCACTGCAAACCGAACGGCTCGGTAAATCCGGGTTGGGTCTTCGATAAAGCTGTTGGCATGAAGCACCCGAATTTGCTTGGTTTGCAAATCTAGCCTGCCACCAAAAAAATCTAGTAGATCATCTCCCCTGGAATGGGTTAAGCGAATTGCCAGCGCATTAATCGTGAAATCCCGCCGATATAAATCTTGCTGAATGGAACCCGCTGCTACCGCAGGGTTAGCCGCTGGATAGGGATAAAACTCTGTGCGAGCCGTGGCAATATCCACACCCAAAGATTTGAAAACCGGATCATCGTGCCACAGCAGCGCCGCCGTTTGAAACTTGGCGTGGATTTCCAATCGCGCCTGTGGATATTGAGCCTGAAGCGATCGCGCCAATTCCACACCCGCACCCGCATCGGCAGCTTGATCACCGCCATCTACCACGAGATCAATATCTTCAATCAACAGATTGTCAAACTCGTTTTGAGAATTGAGCAGCAAATCTCTGACCGCACCGCCCACCAAAAAAAGCTGCCATCCCCGCGCCTCTGCCTGGTTTGCCGCAACCGTCAACAGATGCCACAGATCTGGAGCCAAACGCGATCGCAGAAAGGAGAGGAAATGCGGTGCATCGTCAGAGTCTTGACCCCGTTGATGTTGAACCGTCATATGTCCGATCACGGCTCCCCGGCTGAAGCCATAGTGAGCAGCAGTATCCACATCGCGACGAGAGATTGTGCCGATGCGATCGCCCGCTGCATCTAAAATCACCAGATCAGATTCGGAGTGCAGCAGAATTTGCTGAGCCTCGGCGATCGTCGTATCAAACCGAATCGTGTCAATCAACCTAGCCATCCAATCGCTCCCAGTCGTCAACTGACCCCTGACCCCTGACCCCTAATACCTGATATTTTGGGTCACTTTTTTGATAGGTTAGTGATTAACCTACTTGCTTAGTTTATTGCCGTATCGGGAGACGCGACCATGACAATCATTTTTCAGCTTGCGCTGGCAGCATTGGTTCTTCTATCATTTGTAATGATTATTGGGACACCAGTTGCCTTAGCAACCCCCCAAAACTGGGATCAATCTAGACGTGTGATCTTTTTGGGATCTGGCGTTTGGGCAATATTGGTGATTGTAGTTGGCATTTTGAACTACCTGGTCATTTAGTAAAACGCGATCTTTCGAGAGTTTCACCTCCAAGCAAACCACTTTTGATAAAAATATTCAAAGCCCGTGAGCCTTATAATGATGAGGATTACGGGTTTTTTATGCCGGAGCAGCGATGGCGGTTTTTGAAGGAACATTTACTCAAACGGATTCTTTTCGTTTTGCGATCGTCATCGGTCGCTTCAATGATTTAGTCACCACTAAACTGCTAGAAGGCTGCCAAGATTGCCTCAAGCGGCATGGCGTGAACACAGATCCGCAGGGAACGCAAGTCGATTATGCCTGGGTTCCTGGCAGCTTTGAAGTGCCGCTCGTCGCTCGACAGCTTGCCCTCAGCGATCGCTACGATGCCATCATTTGCTTGGGAGCCATCATTCGCGGGCAAACGCCCCACTTTGACTATGTGGCAGCAGAAGTATCCAAAGGGATCGCCGCCGTAGGGTTTCAAACTGGCGTTCCAGTGGTGTTTGGAGTTCTGACTACCGATACCCTTCAGCAAGCGCTAGAGCGGGCAGGTATCAAGAGCAATTTGGGCTGGAACTATGCCATGAGCGCTTTAGAAATGGCAAGCCTGATGAAACAGATGAAAAGCGTACTAGCCGCAGAGAATGGCAGCAATCACCTTGCGGCAAGCACAGCGGCAACCCTCCCGGCAACTGCCCTAAAAAGTGCTTCACCGGAGCCTACTGCAATCTGAGTTTGGAATCAGCAAAGGACGGGCTGTGTACGCTAAAAGTTGTTCAGCCATGATTCAGCTAGCCCCTATCATGCTTTGCCTCTGACTCGTATTACTGAGATGGTTTCCCAAAAAATTCTTGATCAAATTGCGGCAAAGCTTTGCCGCCGAAGAACTATGATATTCTCTCATGGGATCGCTATCAACGAGTAGCGATCTTTGTTCAGTGTGAGAAGCGTAATTTGTGCAATATTCTAATTTGTTACTAGCTCACACCATGCGACGATTCCCTCGCATCACGAGCGGCTTCATGAGTTTGGCGGCTACTCTAGCCATTTACCCCCAAGCAGCGATCGCCCAAGTCAC
>CASBQE010000206.1 GCA_949127665.1 Synechococcales cyanobacterium PMM_0083 | reverse complement strand
GGCAGCAAAGCACACATGAGCGATCAACGGATTACGCAATCCATGTGCCGCACTGTGGAGCCAGATGGCACCGAAAAAAGCGCGTGTGTGGCGTGTCAAAGTCCTTGTATTGATATTGACTCTGAAAGAACTTATTGGGATGGATTAAACAAGCCCGAAGAATCGCTGATTCGCTACGGGTATGTGGGATTAGTGATTGGTTATTTTGTTTATTACTATTTATATGCGGGCAACTGGGATTATTACTTTTCCGGGGTTTGGAATCGCGATCCGAATCAACTTGCAGCCTTGATGAATCCTGGACTGTATCTGTTTGGGCAGGTGATTAATATCCCTAAGCTGTTTGCTGTGCCATTGGTGTTGGGTGGATGTACCGCGATCGCCTATTTTGTGGGCACATTCATTGAAAAGCGCGCAAAATCTCATAGTCGCCGTCATCATTCAACCCTGAGTTCCGACATGATTCGGCATCGGATTTTTGCTATTTGCACCTTTGGAATTTTTAACTTTTTCTTCTTCTTTGCCGGTCGTCCTCTGCTGCGGCTAGCGCCATTATGGGTGCAGTTTGGCTTTGATGTCAGCATTGTGTTTCTGAGTACACTCTGGCTGCAACAAACCTGGCGACGCAATCCAGATCTCTATTCTCGTGAAAATCTGGCAAGTCGATTCCGTAAACAGTTGGAGAAATTGCAGCTAGATATTCCTCAGTTTTTGGATGGGCGATCGCTCGATGATCTTCACGCCAATGAAGTGTATGTGCTGGCAAAAGTGCTTCCCGGTTTTACCCGTGAGAAGCGACATGAGGTATACAAAGGCGTGGTGCAAGAAGCGTTAGAAGAAGGCTACGTGAATTATTCCAGCAGCCTGGAAGTGTTGCAGCAAATGCGTCAGGAGTTAGGCATTCCCGATGATGAACATCGCGAAGTATTAGAAGAATTGGGCGTTGAAGATCCAGAATTACTTGACCCTAATCGGCAGCGAAGTTTAGAGAATCAAATTCGGTTAAGTGGCTACCAAAAATCGCTGGAGCGCTTGATGTTGCTTCAACAAACCCAACCGAATCTTGCGACGTTTGATCCCTCTCAACAAGACTCCACAGAAATTCGTTCGTTGCGCCGCGAATATTCGATTTCGGCACAGGAAGAAGACTGGATTTTGAGAGGATTTTCTGCTGATGCAGGGAGTGCCCAAAAAGCTGATTTTTTGCTGGCTCAACTGACTCAATGGGTTGCTTGCGATCGCGCCTTAAATCACCCTAACCTACAAGATCATCAGGCAGTGGTAACGCTACTGCAATCAAGCGTATATTACAAACAAGATCTGATTGTGCGATCGCTGTTGAAAACACTAGAAACTCTACAAGATAATCCAAAGGCAAGCGCGATCGCCCAGTCTTTGAAACAGCTTTCGCCCCAACTTGTAACAAAGACTATCAACCGCAAGCATTGGCAAAATCATCTACATCCCGCGATTTTTGAGTCTCTGACACAACCACAAGAACCTCCTACCTTTAATGCCTTAGAATTTTCTAATCAAGAGACTTTAAATCATTTAGAAATTTTGCTGCAACACAGCAATTCTCTAATTCAAGCGGCTGCACTCTATTTGATTGCCCAACTGGATTCAAAACGCGCTGAGGCTGTAGCTCGTGATTTGCAGCAGGATTCACATCCTAAACTGGTGCGAGAAACCGCAGACCAACTGCTGGCTTTGCCGACTTCAAACTTAGCAGCATTTCCAAGGTTAGAAAAACTGGTTTATCTATTCAACAGCGATTTCTTTCATCGCACCCAGATCGAAACTTTGATTAAACTGGGCGATCGCTCCGAGATTAAAACCTACTCAGCAGGCGACGTGATTACAGCAGCAGGCGATACCTGTCGAGAGTTGTTGCTGTTGATCGAAGGGGATGCCAACATTCACTACCCGCTTGCCGATGAGGTGCGAGTCGAAAAACTTCGTCCTGGGCAAACCCTAGACGAGTTAGAGGTGTTAAGCCACAGCGATTTGGAAAACACCATCGTTGCCGCAAGCACTAAGACTCGGATTTTAGCAATTCCAGTGGATGCATTTGATGACTTGCTTGACCGTGATCCCGATTTTGCCCGACGGGTTTTAGAACTCGAAAGTCGGCAGCTTCAGCGCCTCGTGCGCCCCTTGCGGTAACTGCAAAGTAGAGGCAGAGTCCATTCAGTCATTGGAAAAGCACACGATGCTAGCAAATGCCGTCAACATTCGCGCAGGCATTTTGTGCTTTTTGATACCATCAAAATCCAGTATTCTGCATTGAAGGAAAATAGACTATGCTGTCGGCAGTTGGCTAAAGATACTTAACGTGGTAACGGCAAACTAACGGTAAGGTTTAGTGGAGTGTGTGGAATGAAAGTTCTTCTTGTAGAAGATGACCAACAAACCAGTGAGTTACTCTTGGCAACGCTCTCTGCCAATCGGTATGCAGTTGACGCGATCGCGGATGGTTCAGAAGGGTTAGATCTAGCCACTCAATGGAGCTACGACCTGATCCTGTTAGATGTTTTGCTGCCAACCATGAGTGGCATTGAGGTTTGCCGTCGCCTCCGCGCCCAAAACTGTCAAACTCCCATTCTGATGCTGACGACAAAAACCTCCAATGAGGATGTGATTGCCGGACTGGATGCAGGTGCTGATGATTACGTCGCTAAGTCGTGTGACTCCTCTCAGTTGTTAGCGCGAGTGCGCGCCCTGATGCGGCGTAGTGGCACTGCTTCATCGACTCCACTGTTGACTTGGGAACACCTTTGCCTTGATCCTGCTTCGGCTCAGGTCACCTACGATCAAACGCCGATCGCCCTCCGCCCCAAAGAATACAACCTACTCGAACTATTTCTGCGTTATCCCCAGCGCATCTTTAGCCGCAGTGCCATTATTGATCACCTGTGGTCGATGGAGGAAACTCCCGTTGAAGGTTCGGTGACTAATTTGATCAAAGACTTGCGACATCGGTTGAAGTTTGTCGGGGTTGATGCTGAGATCATTCAGACCGTGTATGGATTAGGCTATCGGTTGAAAGCAGCACCCATTGTCAATCGAAAGACGCAGATCCAAGGGGATTTGGACAGAGAAGATAGAATTTCCCCGACATCTACATCAATGGTCAATAGGGACAATGATTATGACGTGCGATCGCAGCGGGGAATCGAGACAATTCAGCAGATCACAGCGCGATTTCGGATATCACTGGAGCAACGAATCGCCGTATTAGAAAGCGCCGTGCGATCGCTGCAAGCCGATAATTTTAGTTGGGCGCAACAGCAAGCGGTGCGCATAGAAGCGCATAAACTGGCAGGCGGCTTAGGCACATTTGGCTATATCAAAGCGGCGGCGATCGCCCAAACCATTGAATGCCTGTTGGAAACAGAAGTAAGCCAAGAATCACAATTAGCGAATCAGTTATCTCACTCTTTAAACCAGTTAAAGCAAGCGATCGCTCAATCGCCTACTGTCGCGATCGCATAGCAAAGGCTACAGTTTGATATAAATTGTTTATCCTTTTAGCGCTTAGCGTTCTTCATGGCGATCGCCTTACCAAAAACCATCCGTAACTTGATCACCAATATCCCTCTGCGTGGAGTGTTGGTGGTGCCATTTGTATTGCAAACCGTAGGAGCGGTGGCGCTGGTGGGCTACTTATCCTACCGGAGTGGGCAAGAGGCAACGGCTGATCTAGGGCAGCGGTTGGTCACGGAAACCAATGAGCGCGTGACGCAAGAACTCAAGACCTATTTGCAAACGCCAACATTAATTAATCGGTTAAATGTCGATGCCGTCAATCAAGGACAGATTGATCCGCAAAATACTCCAGCCCTAGAAGCGGCTTTGTTCAACCGATTGCAGCAATTTGAGCAAATATCGGCGGTCTTATTTGTCAATCCTGAAGGCAAATTTAGAGTGGTAGAACGATTCCCAGCTATAAATTTGGGCATTGCCGATCCGCCTCGTCCAGATAAAGTATTAATTTACCAATTGGATATCCAGGGGAAACTGGGGAAACTGATTCGCATTAACAATGGCTTGGATATTCGCCGCGATCGCCCCTGGTATCAACGAGCGGTTAAAACGGGCAAGCCCGGATGGAGTCCAATTTTTCGCTATGGCTATTACAAAGCATTGACCGCAAATGCTTCCCAACCTGTTTACGATCGCACTACAAAACGTCTACTGGGAGTTTTTTCAGTCAACATCCGGCTGGATTATTTGAGTGAGTTTCTGCACGGTCTAAACATCAGTCGCTTCGGTCGAGTCATCATCACCGATCAAAGCGGTGCCCTCGTCGCCACATCCATAGGAGAACAACCCTACAAAAGTGGGGCTGTTACGGGTCAACCGGGTCAGATTAAGCAACTAAAGATTGATGAAAGCCAGGATGATTTGACGCGATCGCTGGGTGAATATTTGCGCGATCGCCCTGGGTCATTCGGGTCGCTAAATCAAGTTCAATATCTGGAATTTCGCTACAAGAATGAACTGCAAGACGTAAAAATCACGCCCTTTCAAGATCAATCCGGGCTAAATTGGCAAATTGTGACGGTGATTCCAAAATCTCATTTCATGGCAGCTATTCAAAACAATACCCGCACCACGGTTTTGCTCTGTCTGCTGACTCTTGGCGGGGCGATCGCTCTGGGGTTACTTGCCGCCAACCGGATCACATCTCGCTTGACACAACTCAACCGGATCAGCCGAGAGCTAGCAGCCGGCAACCTCGATCACCGATTGCCGACCGACAGCACAATCTCCGAGTTAAACAGTCTGGCGCAGACGTTTAACCAAATGGCAGATCAACTGCAACAGTCTTTTGATCGGATCAAAACCGCACTGGCAGAATCAGAGGAAAAATTTACCATTATCTTTCGCTCCAGCCCCGACCTCATTGCCCTGACGACTTTGGCAGAGGGACGCTGTGTGGAAGCCAATGACAGCTTTTTTACGGTGTTGGAATATTCGCGGGAATCATTGATCGGGCAGCGGTTAGTAGATCTCGGAATTTGGGGTGATCCGAGCGATCGCGATCGATTTCGCGAAGTGTTGCAGCAAAATGGTCATGTTCGCAATTTAGAAGTGCATAGCCAAACTCGAACGGGGCAGCTTAAAACAGTCTTGGTGTCGGCTGAACTGATCGAAATCAATGGCGAAACCTTTGTGCTGGGCATTGGCAGAGATATTAGCGATCGGGCGCATCTAGAAGCTGAACATAAACAAGCAAAAGAGGCGCTGACGCAAAGCGAAACCCTCAATCGAACCATTATAAATACCTTGCCGGATTTAATTATTCGGATGCATCGGGATGGAACCTACCTAGATTTCAAGCCCACAACGGCTTTCCCCATAGGGTTTCCGAATTTAAGAATAGGAGAAAACATTTGCAACGTTCTGCCGCCGGGTGCTGCACAACAGCGCCTAACTGCCGCAACCGCAGCACTGCAAACCGGAGAAATTCAGGTGTATGAATTTCCACTTTGGATTGAAGGGCAGCACCTTTGGCAAGAAGCGAGGGTTATGCCGCTTGACAGGGATGAAGTGCTGGTGGTGATTCGCGATTTGACCCAACGCCAGCAAACCGAAGCGGCGTTGCGCCAAAGTGAAACTCGCTTTCGTGAATTAGCCGAAACCGTGCGGGAAGGTTTTTTTGTTTACGAAACAGAATCCGCTCATTACTCCTACGTTAACCCTGCCTATG
>CASBQE010000205.1 GCA_949127665.1 Synechococcales cyanobacterium PMM_0083 | reverse complement strand
GCCAAACAGCCATAACCAAAACGGCAAAGTCAGCAGTAAGGTGAGGCTGCCGATCGCGATCGCGGTTACTGCCAGTTCATAATCCAGTTCATAGGCTTCTGAAATGACCAGCGTGGCAAAAGCAGGCGGCATCGCCATTTGCAGCAAAATTGCCCGATGCACCAATCCGTGTACGCCCAAGCACCACAGACCAATACCAACCACCAACGGCACCAGCAGCATTTTGATAGTCAGACTAAAAGCAGCCGATTGAACGCTGTTGAATGAGGTCAACTGGCTGAGGCGCATTCCCACCAGCACCAAAGACAGCGACACCACGCTCCAAGCAAATCCGCGCAAGCTTGCTTCTGCCAACGGTGAAATCGCCACGTCTTTAACTGCTAGCCCGACGCAAAATCCCCATAGTGCCGGATTGATTAGGAGATTGCGGCAGAGTGGGAGGAGCGATCGCTGCCAATTATGCCCATCAGTCTGATGATTGCTCCAGCGCGAAGCTACTGCCACACCTAAACCATAGGCTCCTGGAGTAGAGCCGAGCATGTCGTAAAATATTGCCCAAGTGAAATAGTCTGAACCCACCAGCGCCAAGGAAACCGGAAACCCAATGTAGCCCGTGTTGCCCACCATTGAGGTCAGCAAGAAACTCGCTTGGGTTTTGCGATTCCAAAGGACGCGATCGCGCTCAAGGTCTTTTCCAAACTGTTGATGAATCCACGGATGCCCATATTGCATCCAACCCCAAGCGAGGCTGCTGCCCAACAAAATCGCCGCCCAAGCACACACAGGGGCAATCCACAGTGATGAGGAGATCAGCGCATGGCGTAGAAACGCCAGAATTCCGATGGGCACCCCAATCCAGAAAAGAAATTTGCCAAGAATGATAGGAGCTTTGGCTGGCAAGATCAGCCCCAGCAGCCAGCCCAGTCCTGTCCAGCTTAAAAGGGGAATGTAAATTGCCAGTAGTTTGTCAAATGGCATGAATTGACTGGGTGCTTGGTGAATCTGGGGATGAAATTTGTAGGGGCAATCCCTTGTGGTTGCCCTCTATCCCCTTCAGGGTAGACACAAGACCTACCCCTACAAATTCCACTCGCAGCCTTCTATCATTACCGTGTTGCTGTTGCTAATTCAGGAGATGCTGTGCAGTAGGCGGGAAGGGATTGGCGCAGGCGATCGCCGTAGAGTGCTAGCGCATTCCCTGCCAATAAACGGCTGAGGTAGTCGCGATCGTACTCGCCTTGGGTGGCGGCATCCCGAACGCAATTTTCCAGCACGCCATCCCAATGTCCATAATCGCCAGAGAAGCAAGCAACCCGCTTACCCACTTCGCCCATTGCCTGAGGGAGATAGGTAGGAGCCGGATCATCAGACTCGAAGGAGACGAAAATTTGCCCCCGCTCAAAATATTCCAACGGATCGCGATCGCGCAAATCAGCGTGTTCGTAAAGGCTGGAATCGTCAATTTTGGCAGGATCGCGTTCGGCTGACCACATGAGGTCAAACAGGGTTCTTACCTGATTGAGTACCTTAGCGCTGTTGCGATCGCTGCGCTCTTGCATCATCAGGCGAGTCATCTCCAGCATGGAAGGACGATAAGGATTTTTGGGGTCAAAGTCGCGCACGCGCTTTTCCCAGTGTTCGTGCATAGCGTGGGACAGGTCAGGCAGCCAGCCACAGCCACCTTCCAAAAAGCCCACCCGCAGCGTTGGAAATTGCTCAAATGCGCCATCAAAGACCATACGGGTCATGGCGTGTTGCTGTTGGTTGCGCTGCACAAAAATGTGAGTCAGAACAAAAGTTTCCATGTGATCTGCAATACCGCCCATCATTAGCGAACCAGGTGCGCCGTGAATCCCCAAAGATACGTCTAAATCTACCGCAGCTTGCAAAATCGAGCGGAAATCGCCATGGCTGATGGCTTTGCAGGTGCGAATTTCGGGAAAGGCTTCTGGGGCGCGGGGATGGGGCACGGGAATATTGGGCGGCACTGCCACTCCAACCATGCCCAGTTCTTCGACGCAGCGATGCATTTCTTTAATAGCTTCATTCACATCTTGCAAAGGCAATACGCCAATGGGTTTGATGCGATCGCCATAGCCGCGACAATCTTCTGCCATGTAGGTGTTGTAAGCCTTGCAGAAGGCGATCGCCAGATCGGTATCCAGCAAACTAGAGAAAATCAGATTCAGGGTGCCATAAACGACCTGCACATCCACGCCTTCTTGATCCATATGTTCAATTCGTACATGGTTAAACATGGCTCCTAGCGTGGTTTCGGGGTGCAACGTGCGAAATCCCCCTTTGCCTAATCCGCTGGGCTGAGGAAACAACTGCGCCAAGTCGTTTTGCCCCGTTTTTGGGTTGAAATCCATGATTTTGATGCGCTGATCGCCCAAGCTATCGATAATCAAACTCATGCGATCGCGATACTGCGGCTCCAGATAATCCAGCATCACCAATGGATTTTCGATCTTGTGAGCATCCGCATCGATAACCAATAAACCGTCGTACATAAAGCTCCTTAAAAAAGCAAACAATAACAGAGTTAGAAAAAGTTTTGAGTATTAAGTTCTGAATTCAAAACTTAATACTTGGAATACAACATTCAAAACTCTCATTCCCTCGCGCCTTTACCCCATGCCAAAATTTGGCGTAATCCAAACCAGTTTTCAAACGACCAGGATAGGGATGCCAAGATGGTGATTCCGGGATATTTGACAAACGCGGGTTCATTTTTCTCGAAAAAGGCATGACCGCCCAGCGCAAAGACTTGGGTGAACATTAGGCAAATCAAGGTGATGCGCCAATCGATCAACAGAAAAATGATGGCAGCGATCGCCAGCAAATTTGTCAGATGGTGGAGCGCTTGATTAATCGGATTTTGGTGGCTCGCGATGAAATGCACCTTTGCCTCGTCAAAATAGCTCACAGTCTACAATGCCTCCATTTCACCGGATAATTTTTGGGAAGAATGTTGGTACGATAGCATGGGCTTTCAACAGCATCGCTATAGCTACCACCACTTCAGTTCTAGATAGCTGTCTCTGACTTGGGTTTGCTCTTCATCCGTGAGCCATTCCACCAGTTTGTAGGTGCCAAAGACATGATCCCACCAGTCTACGCCCAAGCCAAAATTGTGGTGCCACATGTTGTATTTGTGATGGACATAGTGGACGGGCATTTTCATCCAGAAGCACTTGGTGGGGTTTTCGTGCTGAAGCTGATGGGCGTAGGAAGAAAAAGCGGCATACACTACCGCGCCTAAGCTCCAGCCAATGCCAGCGGGCAGCGACACAAAAAACATCGGCACCAGTAGAACGATTGTGCTTTTGATGTAGTCCAAAAATTCCCAAACAACGCCCTGTGCTTCATTGCGGCGGTGGTGATCTCGGTGCCGCTCTCCTAAGCGCAATGGTTTATGCATTAAGCGATGCACCCAATATTCCACCAAACTTGCAGCCACAAAGGCGATCGCAAAGCAGCCGATTCCAAGCCACACCGGAAGAAGTTCAATCATGCCTATCTATTCCTCGCACTCACTTCTTCAAAGTATAGAGTTCT
>CASBQE010000204.1 GCA_949127665.1 Synechococcales cyanobacterium PMM_0083 | reverse complement strand
TCTGTAGATTTCAGGAATTTTAACCATGAAACAATTGTTAGCCCTTGGGCTTTTAAGCGCTGCAACGGTACTGTCTCCTGTAGCAGTTGAAGCGGCAACCTTTACTTATTCTGTCCCTTTGGAAGCTAAGCAAGAAGTGGCTCCTAATCTTAGCAATAGCTCAGCCATTGCAAATGCAACGGGTGCCTTGGTTGGCGATCCAATGAACTGGGTTTTCAGCTATGCCGTCAATTACTCTGGCTTGCAAGGTTTTCTAGCAGATGGACATATCCATCTAGGCGATCGCGGCAAAAATGGTCCTGTTGTTCATGCTTTGGATAATCTTCCAAGTTTCTTAGGCACCCAATCAGGCACCATTGTTGGAGCTTGGACTTCTGCTGATGTCGTTGCGGCTGGCAGAACAACACCCCAAAATGTCTTTAGCAGCTTTTTGGATGGCGGCTATTACTTCAATCTTCACTCAACCATTTTTAGAGGCGGTGAAGTTCGAGGACAAATTGAGCCACTTGTTGAGGCAAATGCAGTTCCAGAACCCACCACTATGGCAGGCGTTTTGATTGCAGGGGCAGTCGGCGCAGCAGTTCGTCGTCAGAAAAATCGTCAAGAAAAGCTAGAAAACCAAAACTAAGATCTCTGGTAGATCCTTTATTAAGTTTTTTGAGGGAGCAAGTCTTACATAATTAGCCTTGCTCCTTTTGTTATTTAGTTCACTGAGCTAATAGCCCAATTTAACAAGCCATCTTAAGCAGACGAAAGTTGGAATCAGGGCGATCGCTGTTACCAATCGACCTCTCTAGGGCACTCTACAGATAAGAAAAATTATCGTAAGAGGTGCTTCTATGTCGAGCGTAGGTTTAAATAAGTGGATCGTTAGTGGACATCTGGCGGCAGATGCAGAAATCAAGACAGTGGATTTGAAAAGCGGCGAGAAGGCTAAAGTCGCAAAGGCAACAATCTATGTCCGCAAGCCGCGCAGCCGGGATGATTCATTCACCGTGTCGCTCAGCATTTGGGAAGGCTCGACGGCATGGCGCAAGCTCCCGTTTTTGAAGAAGGGTTCTTTGATTATTTGCACCGGATCGGTGGAACCCAGTCCGTATATTTCCAGCAGCGACAATCTGCCCAAAGCAGGCTTGGCAATGACCGTGATTGATATTGATTTGGACAATGTGCGGACTCCTGAAGAAGAGAGCGACTCTACAGCAGCGGAAGCACAATCAGAGAAAATCCCAGTTACTGCATAAGGTTTGAAGTGAGCGATCGCTCTTTTGCATGGGGGCGATCGTGTTCAGGTATATTCTAGATTATGGAGGATTAATGTAGGCTGATTGTATACATGTCACTTACTGTAGAGCAGACTGCTAATCTCGTGCGTTTTCAGAAAAGCTTGCCCAAGAATGCAAGTCCCGCTAGAGTTTACGATTTGCCCAATGGTAGCAAGGCATTTCAATCAGACGTTCCAGCTACAAACATTCCTGGTTCGTTTGCAACCTACGAAAAGCAAATCGATCAGGCTGGCGTTACACTTTCGTACACCAAAACAACCTATGCCTCGGATGGTAGCATCGTCCACGTCAAGCAAAAATTCCCATGAATACGAGAACTGAACTGCTCAACTCCCTGCTGAGTTTTGACCAACCATTGCGGCAAATTACCTCGACATTGGCAACGTTTGGATGGGATAGCGATCTCCCGTTGATCACTCTAAACCGACAACACATTGCAACGGTGTTAACTCGCTATCTGGATAGTGAACTGTCTAAAGTGGATGTCGAAGACTGGGCAAATGCGATCGAAGGGCGGGAAGACATCAGCTATGAAAATGGCGTTACAGATGAATTGAGCAATATAGTTTATCAGTTAGCAAATCCCCGATTAACGCTGCCGATGTCAGCAACTTCTGCCAGGGAGTTGTTGAAGCAGTTGAATAAGGGGGCGATCGTCTAGCGATCGTGTAGGTCAAAATACTTTCATCCTACAACTAGCACATTTAGCAGTGAGGGGCGATCATACTGAAATCTAAAGTCTTCAAGATCAATCGAATGAGTAACCAGTGAAAAAGATTTCTGAAGGTTGGTTATCGCTGTAACAAACAATGTGCCGACATTCTCCTCGTTCAATGAAAATGTCTCTATATTTGTCAAATCCCTCCTCTTCCCAATGTGCTAACGGTTCTCTACTCAAAAATGCTGCTTCAACTAACTGACGTGAAGGTTTGTCTGTTTTAAATAGTTTTAGAAGTAACTCTGTAGAGATTGGCGAAGTTGCACAGGGGGCAGGAGAATCTGAAACATGAAAAATGTCCAAGATCGAATGAGTTCCGCTTTCCTCAGATGCTTCGATCGCTTCTTCAATTGAGGCACATTGGTCATTACCTGGATAAAGGTCAGGGTCTTCTGCTTTAATCTCTTCATTAAAGTCAGGATCAAACGGAAACGGATTCATAGGATTATATCGACCCGCTTCAAACTCCTGTTGTCGTAAATTTTGCAATGCTGAATTAAGATCCGGTTGGTAAGGTGTGAAATACCAGTAAACATGACCGCCCATGATATTTAGCCCTAGACTACGCTCAAACCTCTAGCTTTCATACAATTCTAGCGGTAAGCCGTCGGGATCTTGGAAGAAGGTAAAGCGCTTACCTGTGAGGTCGTCAAGGCGAATGGATTCGGTAGGGATGCCTTTGGTGTTGAGGTCGGCAATAATCGCATCCAAATTATCGACGCTGAAAGCAAGGTGGCGCAGTCCGCAGGCTTCAGGGCTATTTACGCGATCAGGCGGCTCAGAAAAGGAAAAAAGCTCGATCTGGGCGTTGCCAGCCTGCAAGTCGAGCTTGTAAGAATTTCGGGCAGTGCGATAAGTTTCCTGAACAATCGCAAAACCGAGTAGCTCAACATAAAAATGCTTGGAGCGATCGTAGTTTGAGCAAATGATCGCAATGTGATGAATGCCGAGAAGGTTCATAATAATCGCCAATCTTCAATCGCCATTCATTAAATGACCGGGAGGATCATGCCTTCCTGCGCCAGTACGCTATTAGGGAAAACAGCTTCTACTTGAGCGGCAACCTTATCTAAAAAGTCGTCGGAGTGGCTAGGATCGTGATGAAAGACGACCAACTTTTTCACGCCTGCCGCTTTTGCCATCTTCACGCCTTCTTGCCAAGTGGAGTGACCCCAACCGATTTTGGAGCCTTTAGGATCGTGATATTCTTCGTCGGTATAGCAAGCATCATAAATCAGCACGTCGGCATTACGAGCAAGGTGCAGCAAGTTTTCATCTAAGCGATCGCCGAAATGTTCCGTGTCAGTGGCGTAGACAGCCGTGCGCCCTTGCCAGGTAAGACGATAGCCCATCGCCTCATTGGGATGGTTGAGCCGCCCCGTTTCGATGGTAATATCGCCCAACTGCATCGTGTCGCCTGGAAACAAGTCATAAAACTTCAGGTCAGACTGCATCACCTGCATGGGCACCGGAAAGTTGGGATGCAGCATTTGCTTATGGAGCCGCTTCTCCATGCTGTCTCCGTTGGGCGCGATCGCCCCATAAATGTGAAAGCAATTGCCCTTTGCAAACGCAGGCACGAAAAACGGGAATCCTTGAATATGATCCCAATGGGAATGGGTGAAAAACATATAAGCTTCGACCGGCATCTCGGACAACAACGATTTGCCTAGCACTCGTAGCCCTGTGCCGCCATCAAAAATGAGGCGCTTTCCACCAATCCGCATCTCCACACAAGACGTGTTGCCGCCATAGCGGACGGTTTCACTGCCGGGTGAAGGAATGCTGCCCCGCACACCCCAAAACTGAACCACAAAATCGTTTGGGTTGCTTTCCTCAACGCTGTCGGGGTTTTCCTCCATTTTGGAGGGTAACTCAAGCTCTGACATTATCAATTACTGGTAAGGTTTCAAGAAGGTCTTCGTACCGATGCACTTGCCGCAAATGATTTTGCTCATCTACTAAAACGACAGTCGGGGAAAAAGCTTTCAACTCCTCAACCGTGAGTTGAGCGTAAGTCATGATAATTAAGCGATCGCCCGGAACACCGAGACGAGCTGCTGCACCATTTAACTGAATCTCACCAGAACCCGCAGGCGCTGAGATGGCATAAGTAACCAACCGTTCACCATTAGAAACGTTCACTACTTGCACCTGCTCATAGGGTAGAATACCCGCTGCGCTTAATAAAATCTCATCAACACTGATGCTGCCGACATAGTTTAAGTTGGCAGCAGTTAGGACACACTGATGAATTTTTGATAATAGAAACGTGCGATGCATATCAATCTTCTTCTATTTGAAGAAGTAAAAAAGCGGATGTATTCAAATGGCTTGACTTCATTAAACAACGGATATTTCCTATTTTGCCTATGAAATAGGGAATACCGCAGCGATCGCCCCCTGCATCAGCAATGAATCTTTACAAAAATGAGGTCGAAAACGAGGCTTAGAACAAACCAAGCCTCAGAATTTCCGACTCACAGTCAGACTTTGCTTAGCGATATGCCTTGATGCATTGTTCTACCAAGGGCAAAACTTGATCCACATCTTTCCAGCCTAAAATTTCAGTCACTTTTTTCTCTAGATTTTTGTAAGTTCTAAAGAATTCGGCAATTTCGTCTAGGCGGTGGGAAGCCACATCTGCGAGGGTTTTAACTTGGGCATAGCGCGGATCTTTGTCGGGAACACACAAAATCTTTTCATCGCGATCGCCCCCATCGATCATTTCCAACATTCCAATCGGGCGGGCAGCAATCACACAGCCTGGAAAGGTGGGTTGATCCATCATCACCATGCCATCCAGCGGATCGCCATCATCACCCAGGGTATTGGGGATGAAGCCGTAATCCAGGGGATACTGGACTGAGGCGAAAAGGACGCGATCGAGGGCAAAAGCGTTAATATCCTTATCAAACTCATATTTATTCTTACTACCAGCAGGAATCTCGATCAGGATATTTAGCAAACCGGGTTTGGGTTGGGCAGGAATACGCGAAAGATCCACAAACAGTCTCCATAAACAACGTCTCAAATTATCCCATTCTGCTTTACCGCTTTACCGCTTCACCCGAATGGATGTGGTTAGCGGCAAAAATATCGTTACTAAGTCGGCGCGGCTGACGACCAAGGTTGGGTAAGCACGGCGACTATAATTATCGCCAGGTTTCAGAGGGAATATGGGGTCTGGTTCTAAGGATGTCCAAACGGAACCCGCAGCTTGAGCGATCGCCCAGACTGCGGCAATATCCCAAATTTTTGGCGTAGCTTCCACGCCAGCAAGAGTCCATCCGGCTGCCACCGTCAGAAAACTGTAGGTTGACACGCCCAACATCCGAATTTTGCAGGGAACGGGATTTTGCAGAATAGCAGTGCTGCGGGCGCAGAGGTTGAAGAAGTGATTGGAGCTAAGATCGTCGGGGCTGGTATGGATCGGGCGATCGTTCATGAAAGCTCCCTTGGGCATTTCTAAGCCAGAGTCGCCACACCAATAGCCATGAAACGACTGCCGCAGGGGTGGAAAGTGGACATAGCCAAAAACGGGCGTGCCTTGGTAGATTAACCCTAGGGAAATGCCCCAGAGCGGCAAGCCTCGCGCAAAATTGGTGGTGCCATCCAACGGGTCGATGATCCAGCACCAGTCGGTTTCTGGAAAGATATGTTCGGTTTCTTCGCTGACCACGCCATGATCGGGGAAAGTCTGAGCGATCGCATTTCTCAGTTCCTCATCTGCCCACTGATCCGATTGGGTGACTAAACTGCCGTCACTTTTTTCTTGCGCCTGCGCTTGCCCAAAATCTTGCAGCAGGCGATCGCCCACCCGATGCGTGGTCGTTTGAGCGAAATCAAGAACCTGAGTCCAAAAATCAGTTTGCATAGGAGAAGAATCAACGTCAGTTACAACAAGGACGGGCATTCCTGATAACTAACTCAACTATACGTAGAAATGACTCGAAGTTCTGCATCTGAACCATACTTCCGTAACTCACGAAATGCCTGAACATGCCATTCCTTTAAATATGAACTAATGATCTCTGTCCAAGTTACATTCACCGTTTCATCAGGTGACAGCTTCCTTAGCTCGTAATACCCCTTCCCATAACTCCAATTAACAGAGGTATTCGTTACAGAACCTTCTCGTAGCTCATCGATCTCATACTTGCCCCATCCAGCCTTGAGGAGTTCTTGATGCGGGAAAGACGGCGATCCGTCACCAAAAAGAGTCGCATGTTTTGCCGTTACTTGACCCGTGACAATCAAGGCTGCTTCATCCCAGTAATCTACCAGCAACTCTTCATAGGGCAGCCAGGATACTTTGTACTCATCCAATTCGTAGTTGTAAAAAGAATCAAGGTATTGAAAAAAATCTGAAGAGGTGCGATCGCATGGAAGAGTATGACGAAATGGAAAGGTTGCGTGTTTGCCAAAGAACAGCGATTGAATATTTGACCTGCCCGCAATCCATGTGAAGGAGCGCGGAGATGAGGAATCTTCCCCCTGGAAATCTGAGGGAATACACCACCGTCCGCTTCTTTTGGTTTCAACATGAAAGTAGAAATATGCTCCCATCGCAGTAATCTCACACTGATAACTTAATCTCAATCAGTGGCAATGACAGAGGCGATCGCGCTTAAATAAAATCTGCGGCTTCGATGCCTAAAGCGTTCAACTGGTCTGAACTGAGCGATCGCAGTTTCTCAGTCAGTCGTTGGCGTTTTTGGCGTTCTTGTTCTGCCAATTCTTGTCCCGTTAATAGCAGATTGCCTTGCTGATCCCACCAGCGCAGCCAGGAATGGTTGGG
>CASBQE010000203.1 GCA_949127665.1 Synechococcales cyanobacterium PMM_0083 | reverse complement strand
GAGCAATTTCGCCAGGTGGTGACTCGTCCAGAACAGCGACGGCGATCGCGGCAAGAGTTCACCCAGTTTAAGCAGAGCCTGTTGGCAAACACTGGGCTGGAATATGAGCGGGATGTGCAACCGTGGCTAGGCGATGAAATGACGATCGCCCTGACGACATTAGATTTTGATCGCGACTCGTTGAATGGCAACCAACCGGGCTATCTGTTGGCGATCGCCACCAAAGACCCAGAGCGATCTCGGGAATTTTTGCAGTTGTTCTGGCAAAAACGGGCGATCGCAGGAAGTGACTTGAGCTTTGAGCAATACCAGGGCGTGAAGCTAATCTATGCCGTCGTGCCAACCGGGGAAAAAGGTGCAGAAGAGCTACCCAAAAAGACTAAGCGAAAAAAATCCAACACTGTTCCCTCTTCCCTCTTCCCTATCCCCTCTCTCTCCAGCGCCGTCGTCGGCGACCAATTTGTCCTATTTGCCAACCATCCCAAAGTGCTGCGCGATGCCATTACCAACGTGCAAGCCGTGGATCTGAATCTGAGCAACGCTAAACCCTATGCTCAAGCCCTGGATACGCTAACACAGCCCCGGATTGGGCTAACCGTGGTTAATTTACCACAATTATCTGCTTGGTTAGAAAAACCTGCTGTTGAGTCAGCGGTCAGAGCGACAGGAAAGACTAATACAACTGTGCTGGAAGACAAAAAGGAGATTGAGCAGAAGTATCAAACGATGGCGATCGCCCTTGGACTCAATCCACTCGGCTTAATGGCAGATACCGCCTTATTAACCGCTGATGGTAAGGTCACATCTAATACGCCTACTTTGACCCAACCCGTAGCAGCACTGCAACACATTCCCAATGCGAGTCCATTTTCCTTGTCAGGCACCCATTTAGATCGCACTTGGAGTCGGCTTAGTAGTGATTCGGCAGGCTATGACGTATTGTCTAAACTGGTCAATCAACCGTTGGATTTTATGCGATCGCGCTGGCAGCTTGACCTCGAAAAAGACGTGTTTAGCTGGATCAAAGGCGAGTATGCTCTAGGCTTACTGCCCAATTTCACCGTTGAACCTGTCACCAAAACAAAGAACAAAAAACAATCCGCCGTTCGCGTAGCGTCTCCGAGGGAGTTACGTCAAACTCCGAATTCCCTTCCTAATGATTGGATTTTTATTGCTCAGAGATCGAACGAGGATGCCGATCAGGCGATCGCCCACTTAGATGACCTCGCCAAAACTCAAGGGTTGAGCGTGGGTTCACTGCCTTTGGGTGAGCAAACGGTTTCCGCTTGGACTCGGCTTAGCCCTATTAGCGTCAAGAATCAGGCAAAAACCTTGCAGGCAGAAGTCCAAGGCGTTCATGCAACGGTCGGCAACTACGAACTGTTCACCACTTCGATTGAAGCGATGGATCGGGCGCTCCAAACGGTCGGCAGTTCTTTGAAAACCAGCGATCGCTTTAACCAGGCGATCGCGCCGCTGTTGCAGCCTAACAATGGCTATGTCTATCTCGATTGGGCAGCCGGAAAAGTAATTTTAGAACGCCAATTTCCGATTCTGAGAATCATTGAACTGGCTGGAAAACCTTTGTTTGATCATTTACAATCGCTGAGCCTCAGCAGCTATGGCATGGAATCTGGAGTCCAGCACAGCGGCGTTTTTGTCAAGCTGGAGTAGGCGCGATCGCGAAGGAAGAAACGAATGAACCCATGTCCCTTGGTGTGGATTGTGATCGGGGTCGCCGGATCGGGAAAGACGGTGATTGGTCGGCTGCTGTCTCAGCAGCTAGAGTGCGATTTTTTGGAGGGCGATCGCCGTCATCTTCTGTCCAACATCCTCAAAATGGCTGCACACATTCCCCTACAAGATAGCGATCGCCAATCGTGGCTTTTAGAAATGGAGGCTGACATTCAACGGGCGATCGCGCTCAACCGAGAGACTGTTCTCACCTGCTCTGCGCTCAAGTTGTCCTATCGCACACAACTCACTGCACCCGAACGAGTTCAGCTCGTGTGGCTGAATGTGCCCGAAGCAGAATTGGAGCGCCGACTCAGCCAACGAGGCAATCACTACATGAAGCTTGAAATGCTTCGCAGCCAAATCGCTGCCTTTGAACCGATCCAGCCTGAAGAGAATGCCATTATCATCGATGGGCTGCTGTCACCGGTTGAGGTTGTAACTGACTTGCTGAAAACAGCGACTCAACTGTTTCCCAGCCTCAAAAAATCTTGGTGGCAGCGCTGCTATGAATAAACGCTGACCCAAATCTTCGCCCTGATTTTCTTGAATGCCCAAAAATTACCGTAAACAAAATTAATTTGTTGTTGCTGACATATTCCTGAAACTAACTGAGCAGCGCGAAGGATGAAAGATATTCTTCATATTTCCGTGAACAGGCGTGTATGCTGCTCGATGAAAATCCGTCTGCGACGAACCAATTCATGTACGCTGAAGGCGTTCCCTTTTCATCCTTTGGCATGGCTAGTAGTACCTGGGATCGTCGTCATATCCTTTCCCTAGCTGACTT
>CASBQE010000202.1 GCA_949127665.1 Synechococcales cyanobacterium PMM_0083 | reverse complement strand
TTTATGGTGGTCGTGGTCGGCGGGGTTGGGAAGCTGGCTGGCACGATTATTGCAGCGAGTGCGATCGGCACAATTAGCTACATGGTGGGTTCCAACGCGCTCGGTTCGCTGGTTAGCTTTAGCCCCGCACTAACGGGATTATTTGAGTTTTTTGCTACTGCCAGCATGGCAAAAGTGTTTGTGTTTGCGCTGATCGTGATTTTTCTTCAGTTCAAACCTGCTGGTTTATTCCCGCCAAAAGGTCGAACAGTGGATGCTTAGGAGGTTGACATGACGGTAGAAACGGTGGATGGCGTTGTGGGTGCTTTGCCTGGGCTGAATACACGGCAGCGAAAAAAGGCATTGGTGCGAGAAGCGGCGATCGCCCTTGGAATCGCACTCGTGCTAATGTTCATCATTCCGGCGATTCTGACCGGGCTAGGGCAGGGCATTCGGGTCAACCAATTGGGTCGCTTTTTGGCACTGGCGATCGCGGCTCTCGGCATCGACCTCATTTGGGGCTTTACCGGATTGCTGAGTTTGGGGCATGGCATCTTTTTTGCCTTGGGCGGATATGCCCTAGCGATGCATTTGCAACTGCAAGATGGGCAGATTCCCGAATTTTTCTCGCTTTATGGCGTGTCGGAGCTACCAGGCTTTTGGCAGCCCTTTCGCTCCTTACCGTTTACATTGATTGCGGTCGTGATTGCTCCGGCGGTCGTCGCTGCCGCGATCGGCTATTTGGTTTTCCGCAATCGCATTCGCGGGGTATATTTTTCCATCCTCACCCAAGCCGCACTGATTGTCTTTTTCAATTTTTTCAACGGTCAGCAAAAGCTAATCAATGGCACCAACGGTCTGAAAACGGATACTTCTACCTTTTTTGGGCTTCAAGTCAGCGATCCGCGCATCCAAACCACGTTCTATGCGTTCAGCATTTTGTTTCTGCTAGGCGGATATTTTCTCTGTCGCTGGCTCACCAGTGGACGCATCGGTCGAGTTCTAGTAGCCATCCGTGACGATGAACCCAGAGTACGCTTCTCTGGCTACAATCCCACCGGATATAAAGTCTTTGTGTTTGCCGTTTCAGCCGCTTTAGCCGGGGTTGCCGGAGCGCTCTATACGGTGCAGTCGGGCATCATCACGCCCAAAGCGATGGATGTCGCATTCTCGATTGAAATGGTGATTTGGGTTGCCTTAGGTGGGCGGGGAACCTTGGTGGGAGCCATTTTAGGCACCCTGATTGTCAACTTTGCCCGGACTCTGCTCAGCGAAAAATTTCCCGAATTCTGGCTGTTTTTCCAGGGCGCGTTGTTCCTGATTGTGGTGACAGTCCTACCCATGGGGATTTTGGGCTGGCTGCGTACTGATGGCATCAACTGGCTGCGATCGCTGTCTGGTCGCGAAAAACTAATCACTTACCCAAGTCTTGAAACAGACCCTGATGTAGAATATGAACGAAAAAATCTTGGAGATTCAGAATCTGACGGTTAGATTTGGCGGTTTTACAGCCATCAATAACCTCAATTTCAGTTTGGAGCAGGGTGAATTGCGCGTCGTAATTGGACCCAACGGAGCCGGAAAAACAACCTTCATGGATGCGATTACGGGCAAAACCAAACCCACTGAAGGACAGGTGTTCTTCAAAGGCAAAAATCTGCGCCCTTATGCAGAATATGAAATTTCTCGAATGGGGATTGGGCGTAAATTCCAAACCCCGCGTGTTTACCAAAAACTGACTCCCCGCGAAAATTTGGAACTCTCCGGTGCCCGTAAAAAAAATGTCTGGGAATCACTCACCGCGAGTTCCTCAACGGCAGAACGGCGAACGGTTGTGGGGCTTTTGGAAACCATTGGGCTTGCCGTTAAAGCAGATATTCCCGCCGAATTGCTCTCCCATGGCGAAAAGCAGCGGCTCGAAATCGGCATGTTAGTTGCCCAATCTCCTGATTTGCTGCTGGTCGATGAACCGGTCGCCGGACTCACAGACGAGGAAACCGAGAAAGTGGGAGATTTGCTGCTAACCCTTGCTGAAAGCCACTCCATTATGGTGATCGAACACGACATGGAATTTGTCCGGCAAATTGCCCGCCAAGTCACTGTCCTCCATCAAGGGTCAGTGCTTTGTGAAGGCACCATGGATGAAGTGCAAAATAATCCAAAAGTAATCGAGGTCTACTTAGGCAGCGAAGAAGCCCACGCCGCTTAGCTATGAGGAACTGACTATGACACAAACGTACACAACCTTAGACTCTTCTGGCACCAACACTCAGCCGATGTTGGAAATTAATAAGCTGAATGTTTACTATGGCGAAAGTCATATTTTGCGAAATGTGGATATGGGCGTGGCTGAGGGAAAGATGGTGTGCCTGATTGGACGCAATGGCGTAGGCAAGACAACAATGCTCAAAACCATCATGGGATTGTTACCTCCCCGCAGCGGCACCATCTTGTTTGAGGGAACGCCAATTGTCGGGAAATCTCCTGACCAACGGGCGCGGATGGGGATTGGCTATGTGCCTCAAGGGCGAGACGTGATTCCGCGATTGACAATCGAAGAAAATTTGCTGTTGGGGATGGAGGCATTGGGCGATCGCGCTCCCAAACTCAAAAACATTCCCGATGAGATCTTTGAACTGTTTCCAGTGCTGAAAACCATGCTCAATCGCATGGGCGGTGATTTGAGCGGCGGACAACAGCAACAACTCGCGATCGCCCGTGCCATGATGGGTCGCCCACGGCTTCTGGTGCTAGATGAACCCACCGAAGGAATTCAGCCCTCCGTCATTCTAGAAATTGAAGCTGCCGTAAAACGGATTGTGCGCGAAACCGGAACCTCAGTATTACTGGTCGAACAACATCTACACTTCGTTCGTCAAGCGAATTGGTATTACGCCATGCAAAAAGGCGGCATAGTCGCCCAAGGACCCACTAGCGAACTCAGCAATGAAGTGATTCAGCGATTTTTAGCGGTCTAGAAGTATTGCAATATGTTCAGTCGGAATTTTCGTTGGGGCTATTTTCGGGTAGCTGATTGATGATTTCATCAACCAGTTGAGCCTGATCGCCAGCACCATTCCGCTGATGTTCAAGCTGCGATCGCATCAATTGCACCTGGTAAGAGTCGAGCGAGATCGGTACAGATTGGGGCGAATTTGAGTCCCCACTCCATCCGTTCAACTTCGTTTGCAATTGCACCTCAACTGCTTGCAGGCGACCTTTCGCTTTGGGAAACTCACTCGCTCCATAAATCGATAGATTTTGCTCCTGTTGACCACTATCAGGGCTAAAATCTCCTGCGGTATATCTGTTTTGCAATTCTTCAATCGCCTGATTAACACTGTTGAGCATGAGGTCAAGCTGCGATCGATTGACAGTTAACGGTAACGGGTCCATAAGTGCTTTGCCTATTTGTCTGCATTTCCAGCTTATCGATCTCCATCAAAGCACTACTCCATCTCAAGACAGATGAGATAGAGGTGTTTTTGTATCCTGGATCTCTTGGAAAAAAGCAAGCAGGACAAACCCCATGTTCATCCTGCCGTAAGTATCGAATAGGTGAAAAAGGCAGCTAGCTATTACTTGACCAATCCCAGAACAGGAGCGAGTTCAGGTTCACCGATGGATGGCACCAGAAAATCTTGAGCATAAATATGAGAATTGGCTTGAGCCAGTTGAGCATAAGACTGCTGCACATGATCATTCACTGCAACCATTTTCGCGTCATACAACCCAGTGGTCAGTTTTGGATAGACTCCAATGCCAACAATCAACGCGATAAAGCAAGCAGCAATGAACACTTCACGCGGCGATGCATCATTAAAATCGGCATCAGCAGGCAATACGCAGCTTGTACCAAAACAAACGGCTTCCTGTTGCGCGGTGCCAATCAGGTCGTTTTCGCTCATGCCACAAAAAGAAGCTTCGCCAGAGTTATAAAACACTTGACGCAGCATCGAAAGTAAGTAAATTGGGGTGAGGATTAAGCCTACTGCGGCAAGCAAAATGGTGACCGTGCGGAAGGTCGCGCTATAGCTATCGCTGGTTGCCATGCCGATAAAGATGGCAATCTCACTAGCAAAACCGCTCATCCCAGGAAGCGCCAAAGATGCCATTGAGCCAATGGTAAACAAAGCGAATACCTTGGGCATTGCCTGACCTAATCCACCCATTTCGGTCATGGTCATGGTGTGGGCGCGATCGTAAGTGACCCCAGCTAAGAAGAACAACACCGCAGCAATCAAGCCGTGGGACAGCATTTGCAGGAGCGCCCCGCTCATTCCTAAATCGGTAAAGGAAGCAATGCCTAGCAAAACAAAGCCCATGTGCGAGATAGAAGAGTAAGCGAGACGGCGCTTCATATTGGTTTGGGCAAAGGAACTAAAGGCTCCATAAATAATGTTGACTACGCCCAGAATTGCCAACACTGGAGCGAAGTAAACGTGAGCATCGGGCAGCAGTTCTAAGTTAAGACGAATCAGCCCGTAGCCGCCCATCTTCAGCAGCACACCCGCCAAAATCATGGACACAGGCGCAGACGCTTCGCCGTGAGCATCGGGCAACCAAGTATGCATGGGGAAGATTGCCAGCTTGACCCCAAAAGCAATCAGCAAGCCTGCATAGAGAGCCAACTCTAGCGATAAGGGATAATCTTTTAGCCCTAGCTGCACCATGTCGAAGGTGATGGTGTCGCCAGAGAATGCCATTGCCAATCCAGCAATCAAAATGAAGATGGAAGCAGCGGCGGTGTAAATCAGAAATTTAGTGGCTGCATAACGACGATTTTGTCCACCCCAAATGCAGATGAGTAAGTAGACAGGCACTAGCTCAACTTCCCACATGATGAAGAAGAGGAGTATATCTTGAGCGACAAATACCCCAATTTGGGCGGCGTATAGCACGAGCATTAGGGCATAAAACAGGCGAGGGCGGCGATCGACGCGCCAAGCAGCAAAAATCGAGAGCGTAGTCACTAAACCTGCCAACAGCACAAGCGGCATGGATAAGCCATCCACTGAGACAGACCAATTCAGTCCTAATTGAGGAATCCAGGCATAGGTTTCAACAAGCTGAAGCGATGCGTTGCTTGCGTCATAGTGATTCCAAAAGACGTAACACATCAACACGAAGTCCGCGAAACCCACACCAAGGGCATACCAGCGAACATTTTTGCCCTCTTTATCAGGCAATACTGGAACAAGCGCAGCAGCGATGAGGGGAAACAAGATGATCGCGGTTAGCCAAGGAAATTGATCCGCTTGCATGATGGTAAGAATAAATACTTAGTGAGTGAATGACTGTATCTTACTAAACTCTGTAAAGTTTCGTACATTGATATTTGCTTAGACTCAGCACTCAATAGATCTATACTTCGGATTCACGCAATCTTTTGAGATCTCGCGAGTAGGGCGGCAGATAAATCAGACGGCACGCTGCGGCTTTAATCAACGGTTGGCGGAATTCGGTGGAGGTGAGGGAAGCAGGTCAACCACCAGTGAGGGTGATTGCTGAAACAATTTGTGGAAAATGGAATCGCGCCGCACAGGAGAGTTGCCTTTAAAGAGTTGGAATAAAGTAGTAGTACCCTGTTGCTAACACTACTCAAACTGTGTGGCAAGTCCTTATTTCTTAACAGAAAACTCCAAAACGATCGCGCGTTAAAGCAGCAGGCTAGGTAAAATAGTCAGCCAGACCGCTAGTCAGCTAGAAAATAAGGGCAGGGAGCCGCTGATGAACCACGCGCCGATTTCAATTACCACTGCCCTCGATCATCAGAGAGCAGGACGCACGACTGAAGCTGAGCAGGTCTATCGATCGCTCTTAGAGCAGCAGCCTGAATCGATTGATGCCCTCAACTTACTAGGAGCATTGCTGCATGAACTGGGTCGCTACGACGAAGCGCTCACCTGTTTTGAGCGAGTGTTGACCTTAAGACCCGCTCCTGAGTCGCACAACAGCGTGGCGATCGTACTCAAGGCTCAAGGAAAATATGCCGAGGCGGTGGAGCAATACCGCAAAGCTTTAGCGCTAAAGCCTAGCCAGCCCGAAGTGCTGAGCAATTTGGGCAATGCCTTGAAGCAAAGCGGTAGTCCGGAGGAAGCGATCGCCTGTTATCAGAACGCGATCGCCCTGAACCCCAACTATGCCGAAGCCCACAATAATCTCGGCATTAGTTACAAAGAGCAAGGCAAGCTAGATCAGGCGATTCAGTCTTACCAGACCGCGCTACGCCTGAAGCCTAACTATGTAGAAGCCCATCACAATTTCGGCATTATTTGGCGACTTCAGGGCAAACTCGACAAAGCCGTTGACTATTTTCGACAGGCGATCGCCCTCAAGCCTAATTATGTCGATGCTCATACCAGCCTGGGTTCCACCCTGCACCAGCAAGGCAAGCTAGACGAAGCGATCGCCCAGTTCAACCATTTGCTGACCCTGAAACCCGACTCCGCCGAAACCTACAACCATCTGGCGATGGTGCTGCAAGAACAGGGCAAGGTGGAAGCGGCGATCGCGCGGTTTAAGCAGGCGCTGGTCATCCGTCCCGACTATCCCGGTGTGTGCAATAACCTGGGCAACTTGCTGCTGGAAAGCGATCGCGCTGAAGAAGCGATCGCCGCCTATCGTCAGGCATTGGAACTGCGCCCCACCTACGCTGAAGCTTGCAACAATTTGGGCAATGCCTTGCAGCGACAGGGCAAACGAGACGAAGCTGTGGCCGAGTATCAACGTGCTTTAGAACTACGCCCCAATTTTGTCGAAGCCTTGAGCAATTTGGGAGCCGTTCTGCGAGATCAGAAAAAAACCGTAGAAGGAATTTCCTACCTGGAACAGGCGCTCTCGCTTCAGCCTGGTTTTGCCGAAATCCACAATAACTTGGGCAACGCCTATCAAGAACTTGATCGCCTAGACGAAGCGATCGCCTGTTACCGCCAAGCTGTGAAACTGAAGCCAGAACTTGCCGAAGTGCGGAGCAATCTAGGCAACATGCTGCAATACATCGGCGAATTTGACGAAGCCTTTGAGCATTTTGCCCAGGCGATCGCCACCCAAGCTGATTTTGCCGGAGCCTACAACAATCTGGGCATTGCCCGACGCAACTCTGGCGATCTGAATGCTGCTTTTATTGCCTACGATCGCGCGATCGAACTCAAGCCCGATTTTATTGAAGCCCACTGGAACAAAGCCCTCAATTACCTACTGATTGGTGACCTGGAAAATGGCTTTGCTGGATACGAGCAGCGCTTTCAATGGAGCAAGTTTATTGAGCAAAATCCTTCCCGCAACTTTACTCAACCTCGCTGGGATGGCACATCATTGGATGGCAAAACCATCTTGCTCTACGCCGAACAGGGCATGGGCGACACCATTCAATTTATCCGCTATGTCTCCTTCGTTGCCCAGCAAGGCGGACACATCATTTTGGAATGCCACCCGCCCCTAACGAACCTGCTGCAAGCCATTCCCGACATCGAGCAAATCATTCCCTACGGCACCCCGTTGCCTGCTTTCGATGTCCACGCGCCGCTGATGAGCCTGCCCTACATCCTCGGCACCACCCTCGAAACAATTCCCACTGACATTCCCTATCTATCCGTAGTGAATGGCGAGGGGCAAGGGGTGGAAGGCGAGTTGAAAATTTATCAATCGCAATTTAAAATTGGTTTCGTCTGGGATGGCAACCCCCAAAATCCTTACAATCGATCGCGTACCTGTCCCCTAGAGTTACTGCTGCCCCTCGCTCAAATTCCTGGTGTAACCCTTTACAGCCTGCAAAAAGAACCCAAATCCGCAGATGTGGCACTACTGCAAGCCCATCCAGAAATTCAAGATTTGCGATCGCAACTGGATAACTTCACCGACACCGCTGCCCTGATTCAGCAGTTGGATCTGGTGATAGCCGTTGATACTGCCGTTGCCCACCTTGCCGGAGCTTTGGGCAAACCGACCTGGCTTTTGCTGCCCTTTGCTCCTGATTGGCGCTGGATGTGCGATCGCACCGATACTCCCTGGTATCGCACCCTGCGCCTCTTTCGTCAGCCCAGCTACGGCAATTGGGAACCCGTGGTAGCAGAGGTGAAAGCGGCATTAGAAGTGAGGGAACAGGGAACAGGGAACAGGGAACAGGGAACAGGGAAAAAGGAAGAGGGGAAAAAGCCTAAGATTAAGAACAAAAAACAGAAAGGCAAAGGTATTGACGTAAAGGCTACTCCTCTTGCCTTCCCCTCTTTCACTCAAAACCCAAAACTCAACACTCAAAACTCCGCACCCCGCACTCCCC
>CASBQE010000201.1 GCA_949127665.1 Synechococcales cyanobacterium PMM_0083 | reverse complement strand
GGCGAATGGCGAAGGGCGAAGGGTGAAGGGCGAATGACAAAGGACAAAAAGAGTAGGAGTGAAAGAGAAGTATGAGGTGGCATGTATTCAAGGACTCCTGACCGCTGATCGCTGTAACCTAATCCCCTATGCCCTTTCCCCGTACCACTTTGTTAACCGATCGCTCAAAATCGCCTGAATTTCTTGAAAAACGGCTGCTTCAGGTTGAGTGGCGTTAATTCTAGCGATGCGGTGGGGGTGGGCTTGGGCAAGAGCAGCGAAACCTTGCTGTACGCGCTCGTGAAAGTTGAGATCGGCTTGTTCAATGCGATCGGCTTTGCCGCGTTGGTGGGTTCTGGCGAGTCCGGTTTTTACGTCAAGATCAAGCCAGAAGGTGAGGTTGCTTTGTAAACCATTGGTGGCAATCTGATTAAGCTGTTCAATCAGCGCTGGGTCTAAACCGCGCCCATAGCCTTGATAAGCGATGGTGGAGTCAGTGTAGCGATCGCACAAAATCAAGCTGTTCGCAGTGAGGTGGGGGCGCAAAACTCCTTCCACATGCTGGGCGCGATCGGCGGCATACAGCAATAGTTCTGCTCGATCTTGAATAGGTTCCTGGGTTGAATGTAACAGCAGTTGCCGTAGCTCCTTTCCTAAATCAGTGCCGCCGGGTTCACGGGTAACAACAAGCTGCTGTACCCACCCGTTTGATTGCAGAAAGGCAAGCCAACCGCTTTCGATTAGCCACTGACGCGATCGCTCTAGTTGGGTAGTTTTGCCGCCGCCCTCAACACCCTCAAACACAATTAATCGACCTGGCATAAATTTGTTATCACGTTTAATTCAATGGAAAAATTCACTTCAGTGGAATTTAGTCTATCTGCCATTTGACTAGAGCAGAATGAACGCTATCATGGCAGGGTCTAATTCTTGAAAGTCCAGAAATACATGGCTCGCTACACTGGCATATTCAAAATCTTGACTCCGGTCAGTGTCTTTCAACCGTTAATGAAAGATACTTTAGAATCTTGTCGTTTTAACGTCATTTATCAAACGGGTGACTATCTCATGGCGAGAGAGATTCCAGGTCATGTTGCGTTTCATCAACTGGTCACCGTAGAAGTGCTGGTTGATAAAACAGTGATCACCGATCGCGAAATTCACATGAGCATTGTGGTTAAAAATGAAGAGTTGCCTCTGCATCTCGATAATCATTGCCAGCAAGTGTTTAGTCAAATTACCCAAGCAATCACAGACGCGAACCACTGGCAAATCATTGAAGCTGTGGCAGGCTAGTAATCAAACGCTTTTAGCGCTAGTCGTCATCTTCTAGATCGTCATCTTCTGGATCACCCACCATATTGGGGCTGATCAAGGTAATATCCCATTCATCCGGCGGCACAGTCACCACAATATCTCGTTGCAGCGAATAGTAAATAGCCCGAACTTGAGGACCAAATACGACTTCATCTTCGTTCTTCAAATCTTGAGCTTGCAATTTGCGCCCGTTAATCAGCAAACCATTGGCACTCCCTTTACCCTTAGCATTTCCATCCACAATCCGATAATAAAAACCGTCGTCTTCGGCAGGTAGCTGCACTAACGTTGCATGACGACGAGAAACAAACTGGGAGACCAACCGAATATCACACTTAGGGTCTCGACCAATTGAGTAAAGAGGCGCAGTCAGGACAAACTCACGCCGCCCTTTATCATCTTCAATAATGAGCATATGATTTTGATGCGGTTCAGAAGGCGTTAATGCTCGGAGCGACACAGCGTTTTCTTAAAGAAACAGCAAAATTGATCAAGTCAAAAAAATGAACTGTTGAAAATTTTAGCTTGAAACCGCCTAAAAAGCTGATAAGCAAACTGCTCTAGCTTAAGTAAATGCAAAAATATAGATAATTTAAACTAGCCTACAAGCTGTAATGGTTAAGAATTTACTATAGCTAAGCAATTAAAATTTAGCGTAGATGCATTTTTGAATGAAAGAGATTTAACTTACAGCGATTTTTAGTAGAGTGTGCAGTCCCCACGATTTCTCGAAGCGTTTCACCGCAAAAGTTTTGGGCAGTGCCCAACCTACAATCTGTGGTCTATTCCTACAAAAACGGCTGTAATTGAAGTGAACGAAACAGGATTGAATGGCTTTTTTGCGATCGCGCACCCTATCACTTGTACGTCGCCTGTTCTAGGAATAATTAAAATCTATTACTGGGTAAAGGTTCCAGCCCTCAACCAAAGTGTTTATTCAGCTCGTATTGATTCAACCTAGCTTTACTTAACTTACCTTGAGACAGCTTGTTGCTATTGGTAATCTCCTCGTCAGGGTATCCCATCATATTGGGTCCAATCAGCGTAATGTCATATTCGTCGGGCAGCGCTGTTATCACCTCCTCTCGTCTTAACAACAGGTAGGTCGCAGTCACGTTAGGACCGAATACTATTTCATCTTCATGCTCTAAAGTACGGGCGCGGAGCCTGTGACCATTGATCAATAAACCGTTGGAGCTTGCTCTACCCGCTGGAATCCCATCAACAATACGATAGCAATAGGTGCCATCATCGTTGCTCAACTGCACTAGCGTAGCGTGGCGGCGTGAAACAAATTGAGAGACTAGGCGAATATCACAGTCAGGATCACGACCAATTGCGTGAAGCTCACGATCTAGGGTAATCTCTGCACGACCCTTATCGTCTTGAATAATGAAGAGATGACTTTGGTAGGCAGCAGTAGGCATTTGGAGATGCAACTGAACAACAAAGAAAAACCTGATATAGCTGATGATTGTATCTTGTCTGACTCGGAATCGCCCATCGGAAAATGCTGATCAATTAGGGGAAGATCCAGAGCTTAAGATACAAAGTTTTCGTTTAGGAATCTAAAGAAGTTTGGTTTTGAGGAGAAATCGTCCGATACAGCAGCAGTGAGTTGGTGACCACACTGACTGAGCTAAATGCCATCATCGCACCCGCAGCAGCAGGACTGAGCAAAATGCCGTAGCTCGGCAACAGCAGCCCCGCAGCCAATGGAATGCCGATGAGGTTGTAGGCAAATGCCCAAAAGAGATTCTGACGAATTTTATTAAATGTGGCTCGACTGAGGTGGATTGCTTCTACCACGTCCAACAGGCGATCGCGCATGAGAATGATGCCAGCGGTTTCTGTGGCAACATCGGTGCCAGAGTGCAACGCAATGCCCACATCCGCCTGAGCCAAGGCTGGAGCATCGTTAATCCCATCGCCCACCATCGCTACAGCGTAGCCCTGCGCCTGAAGTTGAGTGATCGCGTCTGCCTTACCGTCGGGTCGAATGTTTGCCAGCGTATCAGCCGGAGAAATATTCAGCAGTTGGGCAATGGCGATCGCGGTATCAGCATTATCTCCAGTCAGCATTTTTACAGTGAGTCCCATTTGTTGCAGTTTTGCCACCGTTGCGATCGCGTCAGACCGCAGCACATCGGCGACTGCAATCAAGCCAACAACGGTTCCCGCCAAAGCAACATAGACCACGGTTTTACCTACAGCCGCCAGCGTTTTTGCTTGAACTTGAACAGTGTCGGCGATCGCAATATTATTTTGCTTCAGCCAGTCCGCCGTTCCCAACAGCACCCGTTGCGGTGGCTGACTAGGATCTCCGGCACACTGCACCGTTGCCGCTACTCCAAATCCTGGAACGGTTAAAAAATCTTGGGCGGGTAACAGGGCGATCGCTTGTTGCTGAGCCTGGTCTTGGATTGCCAACGCTAAGGGATGACGGGTGCCGCTTTCGACGGTGGCGGCGAGTTGGAGGAGGGAAGCAGGAGTGACGAGTGGCGAATGTCGAGTGGCAAGAGTGGGTAGGGAGTGGTCAGGTGTCGAGTGTTGCGTGTTGGAAGCAGACGGCAAGGCAAAGCTATCTTGAGTCAGAATTGGGGCAATGACTAGGCAGTCGGTAACGGTGGGTTTGCCACTGGTGAGGGTGCCGGTTTTGTCGAAAACAATCGTGTCGAGGGCATGAGCGCGTTCTAGGATATCGCTGCCGCGAATCAGTAAGCCACGCTCGGCACCAATGCCCGAACCGACCAAAATTGCGGTGGGCGTAGCAAGACCGAGGGCGCAAGGGCAAGCGACGACTAAGACCGCGATCGCAATTTTGAGGCTAAGCAGCAGCGGCGACGGGGTGCCGGAGTGATGCATCATCGGGCTGGGTGCCGTAAACAAGTGAGTTAGCACGGAATGCCCATCGCCTAGAACAGAGTGCCCCATGCCAGCAATTTCTGCTGCCCATAGGTGAGCGCCGATGAAATACCAAAATAAAAAGGTGAGCGTGGCGATCGCTAGAATGCCGTAGGTAAAATATCCGGCAACCGTATCCGCGAGCTTTTGAATCGGAGCTTTGCGCGTTTGAGCCGCTTCGACTAAGGCGATGATTTGGGCAAGGGTGGTGTCGCTGCCGGTGCGGGTGGCTTGGATGGCGATCGCCCCCGATTGATTAAGTGTGCCTGCAATGACGCGATCGCCCGCCTGTTTCATTATTGGGGTCGGTTCCCCCGTCACCATGGACTCATCCACCAAGGTTTGTCCGACGACAATTTCTCCATCTACTGGAATTTTGTCTCCCGGTAAAACCTGTAGCCATTCACCCACGCGCACCGATTCAGCCGGAATTTCGAGCGGTGCAACTGACTCCTGCATCGGAGTTTCTAGGGTTTCCTTGCCTAATGATTTTTGGACAGGAATTAAACGGGCGATCGTCGGTTGCAGTGCCAACAACGATTGAAACGCGGAGGCAGCGCGGTTGCGGGCTTGTTGTTCCAGTGTCCGCCCCAGCAAAATGAAACCCACTAGCATCACAGGTTCATCAAAAAAGCATTCCCAGCCCAATTGGGGGAAGAGGAGCGCAATCAGGCTGGTGAAATAGGCGGTCAGAGTTCCCAAGCTCACGAGGGTGTTCATGTTGGGGGCATTTCGGCGCAAGCCCCGCCACCCATCGATCACCATGACGCGCCCCGGAAACAGCAGCGCCAGCGTCGCCAGTCCACAGTGGAACCAAATATTGCTCAACCCCGGCAAAGTAATATCTGCAAGCTGCTCTAAATGTCCTAATGCCGACAGGAACAATAGCAGGGTGGCGATCGCCAAACGTTGAAGCTGTTGTCGCGTTTCTTGCTGCCGCCGTCGCTTCAGATCAAATTCTGGAGGGAATGCTTCAGTACGATCGCGATCGCCTTTCGGCAAGCGTGGCTGAGAGGGAAATCCTGCCTCTGTGAGCGTATTTGCCAAGGCGATCGGCGTGACGGTTTCCGGGATATATTGCACCGTCGCCACTTCTGTTGCCAAGTTGACCGTTGCAGTAACCACCCCCGAACTGCGGGTTAAGGCTTGCTCAACAGAACGAACACAGCCTGCACACATCATGCCCGTCACATCGATCGCGATCGTTTTCGCAGAAGTGGACGAACGTTCTAGCAATACTGGCAAAACTTCTAGAGACTCAGAAACAGACTGGGACACGCTGATCTTCTTCCATAAACCCTATCTTGAGAGTAGATGAAATTTGGCAAAAGTGCTGAGCCAACCTGTCGTGAGTCACGATCTATCGAATGCCAAACCAGTTGAGCCACCGCAGATAAGCTCGAATGCCCAACAATAAGGCGATTTCTAGCAAACAAACTACCCGCTGTCTTCGACTAGGCTCAGCCAACTAACCGATGTGCCCTGAGCGTAGTCCAAGGGTAAAATCAGCAATTACTCTGCCGCGCCCGGTCATCTTTATGGCAGCCGACTACGCCATTTCTTCGGGTTTTGAGAACAGTGGAAAACTGCGTAGACAATCACTGTAGTATCTGAATGCTCATAGAAAATAACGTAAGGGAAGCGCCGAACTACAGCCCTTCGATAGCTTTCGTGAACGACCTGATACATCTCTGGACTTCGCCGGACAAACTGAATACAAGCATCGATACAACGAAGAAACTCTTCGCCCAAGCCAAGCTCCTGATCTTCATACCAAACATAAGCCTGGGGCTGCATCTTGTTCCGCCTCTGACAGAATAATCAGATTTCTAAGCACCCTATTGCCTGCTGCGAATTCGCTCCTTGGCTGCTTCCCATGAACTGCCTGAGTCAGGATTCTGCAAGTAGGCAGCCTTTCTCTTGGCAAGCTCTTCTTTTTGCCAGTCAAGCACAGGAATTTGATCAGGATCTGAGGCGATGCTGTCCCATAAGTCTTCCAAAAGCTGCAACTTTTCCGAGAGGGCTAACTCAAAAACTTGAGTGAACTCTGGATTCATGTTGACCTCGCCAAAGATTGGATGTATCGCTGCCAGTGATAGACTGGCAGCGATATTGCCTACTCACTTACGAATCAGAAAGAATAGGTGGTTCGCACGACGGTGATGAAGACATCATCATTGTCAGCGCGCTGGTTTAAGGCTGGCAGCCAGATGATCCCCGGTGTAATCGAGATGTTATCGTTCAAGCGGTAGCGATAAAACGCTTCCACATGGAGAGCCTCATCGCGATCGACTACCGTGCGCTGCTGTCCGGCAAGTTCCACGCCTTTTAGCGTCGGCTCGACTCCAGCAATGATGCCCGCCAAACTGCCACGCTTGATCAAGTCGGGAAACAGCAAGGCTCCGGCATAAGACCAAATATCGCCTTTGCCGCCTCCGCCGCTCAAAAAAGTAGCGCGGGTATAGGTGCCCCAACCACTTAGCACAATGCGATCGCTGAGTTTGAAATAGCCCGCTGCTCCAAAAGAATCGGTGACAGTGGGGCGGTTTGGCGGCGAGGGCAAGGCTCCTTGAGAATTGGGCAGCAGATTGCCGAGAAACGTTCCGGTTGCCGTGCCAGCGCCACCATAGCGAAATGCACCTGCGTTGTTGTAAGCATGAACATAGGTTAGCCCTAAACCGAAGCGATCGCCCGGTTGAATCGACACCTGCGCCAATGCCGAGTAGTTGCCGTTAAATAAGCCTGCCTCGCGACTGGGATCATTTGCCCGATTTGCCAAGTAACCCGCGTCGATCTTAAAAATATTGCCCAGCTTAAAATTAATTCCGGCTCCGGCTCCATTTCCGCCAATTCGGTAGATGGGATTAAATTGCCCGAAGCGACTCAGCGCACCGTTGCCACCATCCTCATCATCCAAATAAGGACTCAGCGTTTCCGCATAGTGAAAATGGGAGCCACCACTGGCAAACGCTGTCACCGTTGCAAAATTGCCGATAGGTGCGCGATAGCTTAGCAAACTCAGGTTGACTGAATTGTTTGCAGTCGCCACGCTGGTGTTGTCGTAGGCAAGCCGCCCTTCGTTGGAGTAAAGCAAAAAGGCGGGATTTGGAGCAGGCGTTGTCCCACCTGATGCCAAGATGGGAATGGCATTTCCAGCTTCTAGGCGCGTGGTGAGTAAATCTTGCCCCGTAAAACTGGTGAGAAAATTCAGCCGCACCCGATTTTGCTGAACCCCAACGCCCCTGCCTGCGTCTACCGGAACGCCTCCAAAGCCAGTGGCATTCTCACCTCCAAAGACATTGCTACGAGAAAAGATTGCTTCTCCAGAGAGCCGAGTGGTCACTGAAAACTGCTGTTTTTCTAAAGTGGCGGTTCGCACTTCCAATGCATCTACACGACCCCGTAAGGCGCTTAACTCGGTAGCAAACTCCTCTTGCAGTCGTTTAACGGTTTCCAAATCTTCTTTGGTGACAAAATCAGCCGTTGCGGCGGCAAGCAGAGTTTGAATTTTGTCGAGACAGGCGTTTAGTCCGGCGGCAAACTCATATCTTGTGAGGGCGCGATCGCCGCGATAGGTTTTGTCGGGATAGCCCACAATGCAGCTATAGCGCTCTACTAAAGATTGCAGCGCTTGAAACGCCCAATCGGTAGGCTTGACATCGGTTAATTGAGCAACGGAGTTGACTTGCTCCATGCCAATTGTTGGACTATTTGTCGGAACATCTGCCGCGATCGCCCCTGTGGCAAAAAATCCACCTGCTATTATCCCTACTGCTACCGTTGTTCTGGTCGTGACAAAGCAGCCTACTAAGCGACCAACAAAAGCGTTCTTCATAAAATTTTCCTTAAAAACACCCAACTCACGTCAGTAGAATAGGCATCTTTTAAGGTGAGATATACCGTCTTTAGGAACAGTTGAATCTCTGTCATAAGCGGGGTTGAAATTCCGCAAAGATAGATTTTATACCCCTACTCTTGGGTGCCTTTTGGTTGAGATATACGCCCAAAGGTATGAGTTAGGCTTTTGATCCGTTCTGCCAGTTCGGGCGTAATCAAACCGCCCCAATATCGCCATTCCCAATTTCCAGTAGGTTTGCCAGGGTAATTCATGCGGGCAGGAGTGCCTAACCCAAAAAAGTCTTGCAGTGGAATAATGGCTAGATTACTGACGGAGCTAAAGGCAAGCCGAATTAAATCCCAGTGAATTCCTTCTGGGCTGATCTGCCCAAAAAAGCGAAGAATTGCGTCGTGTTCCCACTCTTCACGGCTTTCGTACCAGCCAACGGTGGTGTCGTTATCGTGAGTGCCCGTGTAGACGATGCAATTGCGCGGATAGTTGAACGGTAGGAAGGGGTTGCCCGGATCTGAACCGAAGGCAAATTGCAAAATTTTCATACCCGGAAATTCAAATGTATCTCGCAGGTCTTCCACTTCTGGAGTCATCACGCCCAAGTCTTCTGCCAAGATCGGCAGCTTGCCTAGTTTTTCTCGCAGGGTTTCAAAAAACTCCTTTCCGGGTGCTTTGACCCATTCGCCTTTTTCAGCGGTGCGGTCTTCGGGTTTTACCTCTGGATCAAGTTCCACGACCCAAAAGGACTCGAACCCCCGAAAGTGATCGATCCGAATCACGTCTACATAATCCAGCATGGCTTCAAACCGCTGCACCCACCACTTAAAATTGGTTTGTTGCAAATGCTCCCAGTTATAAACCGGGTTGCCCCACAGCTGCCCGGTGGAACTGAAGTAGTCGGGTGGAACGCCTGCCGCCATGTCGAGTTCGTAAGTTTCTTTATTTAGGCAAAAGTTTTCTGGGTTTGCCCAAACATCGGCGCTATCGTGAGCGACATAGATGGGAATGTCGCCGATGATCTGAATATCGCGATCGCCCGCATATTGTTTAAGCTCCGACCACTGGGAAAAGAAAGCAAACTGCAAAAATTTGTGGAAGGTGATTTCAGAGTTAAGCCGCTCTCCCCATTGCTGCAATGCTGCCTGCGATCGCGTCACCAATTCCGGCTCCCACTGATACCAACTCGCGCCTGCATGAGCTTCCTTCAGCGCCATGAAAATAGCGTAGTCATCTAGCCAGTACGCCTTGCTTTCACAAAATCCAGCAAATTTGGTGCGCTGAACTTCGGAGGCTTTTTCTTTAAAGGTGTTGCAAGCTTTATGAAACAGCGGCATTTTGTAGTCAACCACTTTTTCAAACTCCACGCGATCGCCTGAAAACTCTGGTACGTGCCACAAATCGCCATCCACCAAAAAGCCACTGTCTTGCAGCAGTTCCAGACTAATTAAAAGCGGATTGCCCGCCAATGCGGAATAGCACATATAAGGAGAATTACCGTATCCAGTCGGTCCCAAAGGTAATACTTGCCAATATTGCTGTTTGCTGTCGGCCAAAAAATCAATAAATTGATACGCCTCTAAGCCAAGATCACCCATGCCATAGCGACCGGGAAAGGATGTGGGATGGAGTAAAACGCCGCTGGCTCTGGGTGATGACATGATAAACCTAGGTAGTTAAATAGCAAAAAGCGACAGTGCCAAAAGGCTGTTAAGGAGGATGCACCGCTCTATCTATCCTGCTTGAGAGCAATTTCTCAGCAAGCAGTCTTAGGATAGAAATGAGCGAAAATTTGAATGATTCGACTGTATCATGCTCAAAATTCACACTCAACGACCTCCTTCATGCCCTACCGCAATCCTACGCCCACGGTTGATATCATCATTGAACTGCGCGATCGCCCCCATCGTCCGATTGTGCTAATTGAGCGGCTGAATCCGCCGTTGGGTTGGGCGCTTCCTGGCGGCTTTGTGGATTATGGTGAGTCGGTGGAAACAGCGGCACGGCGGGAAGCAGCCGAGGAAACTGGCTTGCAGGTGGAACTGATGGAGCAGTTTTATGTCTACTCTGATCCAAACCGCGACCTGCGCCAGCACACCTTGAGCGTGGTTTTTTTGGCAACGGCGATCGGGCAGCCAACCGCTGGCGATGATGCAAACCATTTGGAATTATTTGAACCCTGGCAAATTCCGAGTAATCTTTGTTTCGATCACGATCGCATTTTGCAAGACTATCTCCGCTATCGAAACTATGGAATCCGCCCCAGGTTGTGACAAATTACGAATGGCGAAAAAACTTAAAACTCAAAACTCAAAGGTTTTCCTTATGTCTCGTGAAGTAATCCGTACAAATTTAGCTCCCGCTCCGGTAGGTCCTTACAATCAAGCGATCGCGGCTTCTGGTCGAATGGTATTTGTGGCGGGGCAAATTGCCCTCGATCCACAAACAGGCGATATTGTGGGCGCAGGCGATGTCACCCAACAAACCGAACAGGCGATCGCCAACCTCAAAGCGATCTTGGTTGCAGCCGGGGCAACCTTAGACGATGTGGTTAAAACCACCGTATTTCTAAAAGATCTGAATGACTTTGTGCCGATGAACACGGTTTATGCCAACTATTTCAGTGAATCGAATGCGCCTGCTCGTGCTTGTGTGGAAGTAGCTCGGCTGCCAAAAGATTTGCTGGTAGAAATTGACTGTATTGCAGTGGTTGAAGGCTAGAACGGCTCTGGCACTTCCTCAAGTAGTAGATCAAAGGCGCAAATTTTGCCACTCTCGCTCAATTGAGCGACCTCAAGTAAATCCCTGACTGCCGTAAAGGCAAAGGCAAACGACACACGCTCTGGTTGGTGTGAATGCTAATCCTACTAGGAACCTTATGCGGCTACAGAGGCTATCGTCCTAACCCGTCTCTTAGCCTGTTGTCAATAGGTTGCTTTTGTGGGTCATCACTCGGCATTGGTGCGATCAAAGCCTCAAACTCGTACTACGATCGCTATCATGCCTTTTGTTGAGTTGTTATTATGACCGATCGTTTTATTGAAGTGGGCAAAATTGTTTCAACGCAAGGGCTAAAAGGTGAAGTGCGAGTGTATCCCAACACCGATTTTCCGGAACGCTTTTTGGAACCGGGTCAACGCTGGCTACTGCGACCCAGAGGAAAAGAGCCGCAGCCCATCAAACTGCTGCGTGGGCGTTATTTAGATGGCAAGGGCTTATATGTGGTGCAGCTAGAAGGAATCAACACCATCACCGAAGCTGAAGGGTTGCGCGATGCTCAACTAATGGTGCCCGAAGGCGATCGCCCTGCATTAGAAGACGGTGAATTTCATATTCCAGATTTGATTGGGCTAGACGTGTTTGATCAGGTAACACAAACCTTGGTAGGCACAGTGATTAGCATGATTCCTGCTGGCAATCACCTGTTGGAAGTGCAGCGTCCTGACGCAAAAGCAACTACGGTGCTGATTCCGTTTGTAATGGCGATCGTGCCCATCGTTGATTTGCATCGCCGCCGGATCGAAATCACCCCTCCTGTTGGGTTAATTGACGATTTGCCAATAAATTCGGTTGAAAGTGAAGTAGAGGAAGCTACCGACAATTTATAGATTTACTGTGGAAAATTTTACTTGTGTTGCTAAGATGTGGTAAAGGCAATTTACTTCCCCTCACCTAACAGCATTGCTTACATAAAGCTTTAAAGTTTTTCTTTTTAGCCCTTTTTTATACAATTGGCACCATAATCCAAAGATATTTCCAACGCGATCGATTCAGGTCTTGTTTCCTCGCAGTTTTTTTTAGCATAGCTAGCTAATCTGTCAAGCTAGATTAGTGACATAGCTATCCATTTGTTTGAGCCTTTTATATCACCTGCTCGATCTCATGAACCTTACGGCTCCGGCATTTTCCTCTGATTTTATCGTCCCCGACTGGCTGCAAGTGTGCCTAACCACCCGTCAGGCAGCTGCGGATTGTAGTGAGGCGCAAACGGCTCGCGCTGATGCCGATCTAGTCTGTCGTGCTTTTGAGTTTGCCCACCGTCTTCATCAAGGGCAATACCGCGCTTCAGGAGAAGCCTATATCATGCATCCGGTGGCTGTGGCAGGGCTACTGCGCGATTTGGGCGGCGGTAGTGCCATGATTGCAGCAGGGTTTCTGCATGATGTGGTGGAAGATACCGACATCACGTCTGATGAGTTAGAAGCCCAATTTGGTAAGGAAGTTCGCCTTTTGGTGGAGGGAGTGACCAAACTTTCTAAGTTCAATTTTTCTAGTAAAACTGAGCGTCAAGCAGAAAACTTTCGCCGGATGTTCCTCGCAATGGCGCAAGACATTCGGGTGATTGTGGTGAAGCTAGCAGACCGCTTACACAATATGCGAACGTTGGAGCATTTGTCGGATGCAAAACGCTGTCAAATTGCTTTGGAAACGCGAGAAATCTTTGCTCCTTTGGCGAATCGCTTGGGGATCGGGCGATTGAAGTGGGAATTGGAGGATCTCTCGTTTAAGTATTTGGAGCCAGAAGCTTATCGCAGCATTCAGGAATTAGTTGCAGAAAAACGGATCGATCGCGAAACGCAGCTTAATGAATTAGCCAATAATCTGCGCGATCGCCTAAAAGATATTGGCATTCGGGTGTTTGACCTCAGCGGACGACCTAAGCATCTCTATGGCATTTACCAAAAGATGCAGCGTCAACAAAAGGGCTACAACGAAATTTACGATGTTGCTGCGGTTCGGATTATTGTAGAAGCCAACGAAGATTGCTATCGGGCATTGGCGATCGTTCATGACATGTTTCGTCCTATTCCTGGGCGCTTCAAAGACTACATTGGCTTACCCAAACCAAACCGCTATCAATCCTTGCATACCGTTGTAGTTGGCTCCACAGGTAGACCGTTAGAAGTGCAAATTCGCACCTTAGAAATGCACCATATTGCCGAATATGGGATCGCTGCCCACTGGAAGTATAAAGAGGCAGGTAATTCAAACGGGAACATGACAGGGACGGATGAAAAGTTTACCTGGCTACGCCAACTATTAGACTGGCAAAGTGACCTGAAAGATGCTCAGGAATATATGGAAAGCATCAAAGAAGATCTGTTTGATGGGGAAGTCTATGTGTTCACACCCCAAAGCGATGTCGTGTCCTTGGGGCGTGGGGCAACGGCGGTAGATTTTGCCTATCGGATTCATACTGAAGTGGGCAATCACTGTGCGGGAACTCGAATCAATGGTCGGATGATGACGTTAGATACTCCGTTAAAAAATGGAGATATTGTTGAAATTCTGACGAATAAAAGTTCTCATCCCAGCTTAGATTGGTTGAATTTTGTGGTGACGACGAGCGCCCGTAACCGGATTCGTCAATGGTATAAGCGATCGCACCGCGATGAAAACCTAGCCCGTGGGCGAGAAATGCTAGAGCGCGAGTTAGGCAAAAACGGATTTGAAGCCTTGCTTAAATCAGCGCCGATGCTGGCAACCGTAGAACGATGTAATTATCACAGCGTAGATGACCTGCTAGCCGCTGTGGGCTATGGAGAAATCACCCTCAATCACGTCGTCAATCGCCTGCGAGAAACGGTCAAAGCCCAACAGCCGATCGCCCCTGCGCCCCAATTATTGCTGCCTGCCACGACATCCAAAGCCCTGCTGCCTTCACCTTGCAAATCTCCGATTATTGGCGTAGAAGGATTGCTCTATCACTTGGCAGGCTGCTGCACTCCAGTTCCAGGTGAGCGCATTATTGGGGTCGTCACCCGCAGCAACCGAGGCATCTCAATTCATCGACAAGGCTGTTCTAATGTTGAGCCAGTTCCGGGCGATCGCCTGGTTCCGGTGAGTTGGAATTCCACTCAAGCGGGAGAGCGCCCACAAACCTACCCAATTGATATACAAATTACAGTGATTGACCGAGTTGGTATACTCAAAGACATTTTGTCTCGCTTAACCGACAACAACATTAATGTCCGCAATGCCCAAGTCAGAACCTTTCCCGATCAGACCGCAGTGATTGATTTAGGGATCGATGTCCGCAACCATGATCAGCTTGAGCGTACTTTTGCTCAAGTCAAAAAGCTAAGTGATGTTCTAAACCTACACCGCCTCAGCCAAAGTGAAGACTAGACGCTTGTGTTAAGGAATTGTGATCCCATTCAAATCTTTGTGTAGTGTGTGCGAAGTTGCACTTAAAAAACCGATGTAATGGGGAAAGCTTCAAGGGCATGAATTAGAATCGGTTTTTGAAGCTTTTCTGCAAAAATTTCCGATCTGTCAGAAAAGCATTCGTAGTAGACGCTTTTCAAAGTGGCTTTCAACATCCCCACAGCCTGTTTAAATTGAGTGTAATTCATTGAAATAGTGAGCTAGAAATAATTTTCAGCTTAAATACCAGCTTGGCTACCCCCAAATTGTTTAATCCTCATTTCATAATGGTACGACTTCCGACTAGAATTGAATCCATAGTTCCAGTAAAGTCGTCCAAACAGGTTGAGCTTATTTCTTTTCCGTTCCTCAATTTGGGACTTCTACCGTGAATACTTGGACAACCCGCCATACAAGACAAGCTGAACAAGATGAACAGCTTTTGTACGACCATTTCTTGCGTCTTGTGCAATCGGAGCTGCCTAATGATTTAGTGCAGCGCTTTCGTTTGCTGTTTATTGATGGCACAGATTACCCAAATGCAGAAATTAGTGCAGCACTTGAAAAGATTGCAGCAAATAAATCTGCGGATCAAGAATTTCGATTTGTATTAAACCGTTGCTGCCACATTTTAATCAATCGCTGGCAGGCTCGTCCTCAACATCAAACTTATATTCCTACACTCATAGAAATCTTTGAGTCGGCAGCGGCTCCTTCTACACGAGAATATGCGCGATCGCGCTCTGTTCGTCGATTACGGGAGCTTGTTAAAAACTTTTTAGAGAGTGATCAATATCTGGCGCTGCGGCGTTTAGCTCAGGTTACTAGCCAAAATACTGAAGCCAATCCTTTAGGCGTTTCCTTAGGTAAGCTAATTCATCGTTATCCTTACTTATATGAACATTGCTTGCTGGCAGAAGGTAGCACTTTGGAACAACAGCAAACTATTCGTCATTTAAAGGCTAGGGCAGAACGGCAATATGAACTTGATCTATCTCAATTTGTTACTTATCAAGTGCGGCGATCGCAGATTAGCCGCAGCAATCTCCCTGAGGTTGCCAGTCGAGTCTTGCAGCCTGCCAAAAATCCAACGTTGCTGAGTGATGAAGCCCTTTGTGTAGCCGTGAAACATTTTGCAGGTAAATCGCAGGGATCGGATACGTATCGAGATGCAGCACAACGTTTTTTAACGCACAGTTCTCAAGCGTCTTCCTTCCATTCCTTTAAGGATGATCTCTATCAATACATGACCGCCTCAGTAGATCCAGAGTATGGAAATCGCCAATTTAACAATCAACTGTATGCTCAACTAAATGCGGCACTACCAGAAAGCAATGCTCACCGCGTCAATGATTTTCTCATCGTTAGAACCTGTAGCCAACTGCTCAATTTTTTGGTTGTGGAGAGTTCCCAAAAACCGAGTCACTTTGTGTTTGTTGATTTGCTTTCAAATATCGGACCCGCTATGGCGACCGGCTTGTTGCTCAAAATCGTCCTGATTTGTCGCAAAGTTAAACCGAACCTAGAAAAACGCTTTTCTATTTTGTTTAGTCACTACGAATCTAGCAAAAGAGAAAATGTGCAATGGCTTGTTCAAGCAATGGAGCATCTTAACTTAGCCCTAAGCACCAACTTTAGTACATTGGATTTATCTTTTATAAATCAGTGGTAGCTCTAAGTCGTGGTATATCAAAACCTTAAAGGATGCCAAATCACTGATCCATCATGACTTTGCCTTATTGATAGCTGAATTAAACCGAATGAGCCAGCCGGATTTTGCGGCAGCGCTAGGAGCAATGTTTGAAGATACATCCGCGATCGCTCAGAAAGTTTGGGATCAGCGCCCATTTGCAGACCAAGACGATCTACCCCAAAAGATGGTGATGATTGTGAATGGATTGAGCCAAGCTGAGCAGATATGACTGATTCAATCCCATCCAGATTTGGGCAGTAAGGCAAAAATGGCAAATGCTTCAGTAGAAGTTGGACTTGATCGGCTTACCTCCAATGAATGCGATCGCTCAACTCAGCACCGATGGTCAAGTTCTCGATCATGTGCGTGAACTGATCCGCTTTTTCAAAGAAGCTTGATAGATAGCGTCTCTTGGATAGTCGATTAATTGCGATCGCGGCGCAGTTCCTCCAAGGTGCGGTCAATTCTATCGAGTGCGGCATTTGTAATCTGACGAAACTCTTGTCTTGCTTGCCGTTCCTCTACCATCATCTGCATCAGCATTGCCTGCCCTTCGCGCAAGTCTGAGGATAAAGCTCGTAGGTCGGTTACGCTTCCTCGTAGCTCACCAATTGAGATCGTATTCTCTCTAACCAAACCAGCAAGTTGATCCAGCATTTCACTTGTCCAGCGTTCCGCCATCTCAAATATCCTCGGCAACTAAACTCATCATAAACGAGTGCGATCGCTCAACTCAGCACCGATGGTCAAGTTCTCGATCATGTGCGTGAACTGATCCGCTTTTTCCAAAGAAGCTTAAGGGCTGCATCTCTTGTGCCTCCCATTAATTGCGATCGCGGCGCAGTTCCTCCAAGGTGCGGTCAATTCTATCCAATGCCGCATTTGTAATCTGACGAAACTCTTGTCTTGCTTGCCGTTCTTCTACCATCATCTGCATCAGCATTGCCTGCCCTTCGCGCAAGTCTGAGGATAAAGCTCGTAGGTCGATCACACTTTCTCTCAATTCGGTCACGCTTCCTCGTAGTTCAGAAATCGCCTGAGAATTTGACGCAATCGCCTGAGAATTTGACGCGATTCCCACTTGTAGTCCAGCGATCGCCTCAGAGTTTGCTGCGATTCCCACTCGTAGTTCAGAGATCGCCTCAGAGTTTGCCGCGATCGCTTGAGAATTTGCTGCGATTCCCACTCGTAGTTCAGAGATCGCCTCAGAGTTTGCTGCGATCGTGATTGTATTCTCTCTCACTAAACCAGCAAGTTGATCCAGCATTTCACTTGTCCAGCGCTCAGCCATCTCAAATATCCTCGGCAATTAGATTCATCATAAACGAGCGCGATCGCTCAACTCAGCACCGATGGACAAGTCCTCGCTCATGTCCGCGAACTGATCCGCTTTTTCAAAGAAGCTTGAGGGGCAGCATCTCTTAATAACTCCAGTGAAGAGTGTTATGCGGAAGGAGCTTGATAATCCCCTGTACATGAAGATATCCTGCTCATGAAGATATTGGAAGAGTCCTGACAATCTTCGACCTGATGGCTACTATGCAGAAACAGTCTAATGAATCAATAGTTAGTCTAGTAAGTTATCGGTAGAGTATATTTGAGAACTCGTTGATAGAGTTCAATGACCGAGTGCTCTAGAGTCCTCAGCTTCTCTGAAATAATGTGGCAATTTTGTATTTATCTGACCTCAACAATAAGAATATGAAAAGGCTTTTGTTCTATCTATCTTAGTTTTCCTGGTTCCTACTTACTCAGCAAGTGCAGCGAAGTTGCTATTGAATCCCAGAGAAGTTAATGTCCAGAAGCTCATTAGAGGACAGGCAGCAACTTTAGTGACTGCAAGTAATGTAAACGTTCGTAACCTACCAACAACTATAGGTAACGGAGGTTTTGTATTTGCGACTTTAAGCAAGGGAGACAAAGTTTATGTGATTGGCTGCGAGGGTTTTTCGGAAAGCTATTATTGGCTGCGAATTTATATTCCTGACCTGAAAGAGTTCGGGTACGTTTCTGCACAATTGTTGCAAAATAATTATAATCATATCTGCCGCTGAAAATCAGCATTCATACTTTATGAAGTGGTTATTACGGTTACTGGGATGGCTTTTTTTCGTTGCTGCGATCGGCGATCGCCAACTTAATTGCTCAGGATAAAATGGAGAAGCAATGTTGAAAGCGAGGGCAAATCTATGGCAGTTCGCCAAAGACGTTACAGCAAAGAGGAGTTAGCCCGACGTGGGCAAGAACTCTATGAGTCTGGCATTCGGCAGCAAGTCGAAGCGGGAAATGAGGACAAAATTGTAGCGATTGACATCGAAACCGGAGCCTTTGAGATCGATCAAAATGTTGTACCTGCAACCAATCGACTGTTTGAGCAATATCCCCAAGCGCAGCCTTGGGTGATTCGGATCGGACATCGAGCCGTTGATCATTTTGGGGCACGGAGCCTGATGCAAAATTAATGATTTACGGAGTCGTGAATTTACGTCGTGAAGCAACGCTTCCCTTAGTAGTTGGTAACGCAAATAGACAACAGCAAGTGATTGATACGGTGATTGATACAGGATTCAGTGGGTTTCTGTCTCTACCATCTGAGATCGTCGCGACTCTAGATTTACCTTGGAGTGCTTCTGATATTGTGACCTTGGGCGATGGCAGTGAAACCCTGTTCGATTTATATACTGCGACCGTGATTTGGGATGGGCAGTACCGAGAAATTTATGTTGCAGAATCAGAAACAGAACCTCTGCTAGGGATGGCACTGCTCTACGGTCATCGATTGCAGGTGGATGCCATGAAGGTGGCACCGTTAAGATCGAAGCATTGTGAATCCCATTTAGAAGCGATCGGTGGGGCACGATCTAATAACGCAGTGGAGCAGACAGCATAAAGTCTCGGTGATTCGTTTACAGTTTTCTCGCCACTGCTTTCTCCCCACTGCCCACTTTAGACATTAAATTTCTAGGCTATCTGTGTGCGATCGCCATTCAAAGTGTAGAAATTCTGACCAGTCACAAGAATAGGGTGGAACACTTCTGCCCACCCTAAATCATTTAACTAACTATTCAAAAATTAGTAGCGGTAGCCGCTGCCGCCGCTGGTGTTGCCTGTGGTGCCCGGTTTGTGAACGATGAAGCTCATGACTTGACACTGTTTGATGTTGTCGAATGCAACCACGCGAATATAGCAATTGCCATATTCCGAGCGGCACTGTTGCACTTCGTTTAGCACTTCTTGGGGAGAAGAGCAGCCAAACATGGGCAATTTCCACAGCGTCCAGTAGTAGGTTTCTGCATTGGAGTCTTCGTTAAACTCAACGGCAGGATGGAAACCTTGGTCAATGGTGTATTGAATTTGACGAGCGATCTGAGCATCCGTTAGGGGAGGCAAGTAAGAAAAAGTTTCGTAGCGCCGCTCTTTAGGGAGAGTCTTCATGAAAGTCCTCGGTAATGTCTAAGGTTTAGGGTTGAAATCAACAGCTTTTAGCGATGTGCTAATAGCTGTCGGGTTGATAGCCAGATTCCTGTTCAGGTTGTTCGGCTTGTTCAGGATGGCTTGCGGATGCAGTCGGATCGGTTTGTGTCATTCGTTCTAACTGTTGAGTTCGCTGCTGTAAGTTGGCTTGCTGGATTCCCGTGCGGAGCATTTCCGGTAGGTAATCTGCCATTTCTTCAACAATATGTTCTCTGACAGTGAGAAGGCGAAAGGCGATCCGCTGTTCTTCTTGAAAAAGCGCTGTTAGATATACTTCGCTATCTTGAACGCTGACTCGAAGGGAAAACTGACGTAACCAATAAGCCCGTTTCGGTTCAGTTTCATCTAACTGGGCAATCACCACTCGCAACGCCTGATAAGTCACGTAGCTAATCAGGGTTTTGGTTGTATCTTTCGCGATTTGCTTGAGATCCATAGAAAAGCTTTAAGTTCTAAGTTTTGAATTTTGAGTGTAATCGCACCACTGGCTTTTAGGATTCAGCGACGAGTTCGGATGATTATCAGCGAACGGTGAATCGCTAACAGCTAATAGTGAACTAACTCAAAACTCAAAACTCATCACAGCGGCTGATCATTAGATCGTGTCTTGCGCTTCAAACTCGAACTTGATCTCTTTCCACAGTTCGCAAGCAGTTGCCAACTCAGGAGACCAACGGCAAGCTTCACGGATGATGTCGCCGCCTTCACGCATCAGGTCGCGACCTTCGTTCCGGGCTTGAACGCAGGCTTCTAGGGCAACGCGGTTTGCAGTTGCGCCAGGAGCATTACCCCAAGGGTGCCCCAGGGTGCCGCCGCCAAATTGCAGGACGGAATCGTCGCCGAAGATTTCCACCAAAGCAGGCATGTGCCATACGTGGATACCACCGGAAGCGACTGCCATGACACCGGGCATTGATGCCCAGTCTTGGGTGAAGTACACACCACGAGAGCGGTCTTGCTCGATGTAGTTTTCGCGCAACAGATCGATGAAACCAAGAGTGATAGCTTTGTCGCCTTCTAGTTTGCCGACAACGGTTCCGGTGTGAATGTGGTCACCACCAGACATCCGCAAGCACTTTGCCAAGACGCGGAAGTGAATCCCGTGGTTCTTTTGGCGATCGATGACGGCGTGCATGGCGCGGTGAATATGCAGCAAGATTCCGTTAGCGCGGCACCATTTTGACAGGGTGGTGTTGGCGGTGAAGCCAGCGGTTAAGAAGTCATGCATGATGATGGGCATTTTGAGTTCTTTGGCGTACTCAGCCCGTTCCAGCATTTCTTCACAAGTTGGAGCGGTGACGTTGAGGTAGTGACCTTTAATTTCACCGGTTTCAGCTTGAGCTTTATGGATAGCGTCGGCTACAAACAGGAAGCGATCGCGCCACCGTTGGAAAGGCTGGGAGTTGATGTTTTCATCATCCTTGGTGAAGTCCAAACCACCGCGCAAACATTCGTAAACGGCACGACCGTAGTTCTTCGCCGATAGACCCAACTTAGGCTTGATGGTGCAACCCAACAACGGACGACCATACTTGTTGATCTTGTCGCGCTCAACCTGAATTCCATGAGGAGGACCTTGGAATGTCTTCAGGTAGGCAACGGGAACCCGCAAATCTTCCAAACGCAGAGCTTTCAGCGCTTTGAAGCCAAACACGTTGCCGACCAAGGAAGTTAACAGATTGGTTACAGAGCCTTCTTCAAACAGATCCAAAGGATAGGCAATGTAAGCAATGAACTGATTATCTTCACCAGGAACGGGTTCGATGTCGTAGCAACGACCTTTGTAGCGATCGAGATCGGTCAGCAAATCCGTCCAAACCGTTGTCCAAGTACCTGTGGAAGATTCAGCCGCAACTGCCGCCGCTGCTTCTTCATAAGGAACTCCAGGCTGAGGCGTGACCCGAAATGCCGCCAAGATATCGGTATCCTTGGGGGTGTAATCTGGGGTGTAGTACGTCAAGCGGTAATCCTGTACCCCAGCCTTGTACCCAGTTTTTGCCTGGGTTCTAGTTTGCGCGTAAGACATAAATCTCCCTTCCTGTAAACTGAATCTAAAAAAACCT